>JAQTTS010000140.1 GCA_028710655.1 Dehalococcoidales bacterium | reverse complement strand
ACCTATATTTCAGAAAGCGGTGGTTATTACCCCGTTGTTTATCGGGATTACGTGGTGGAGGAAGCGTCTGCACCCGCACCGACGCCCATCGAGCCGGGAGAGCTCACGATAAGTATATCCGTGCAGTTAGCTTACAACATTCTGGAATAACTGAAATAGCTGAGAGAGAGGAGGCGTATGGTGGCAGTCCATCATATGCCTCTTCTCATGTTTATTCATTAATATCTTAATACAATAATAACATTTGACTGTTACAATTCGTTATATAGACTATAGAGGTGATTGACCGATGTCTAAGAAATATACCATCAGCTATGAAAGACCCGATGATCTGGGTACTTTCGTCGTCGATATCAAGGCCAAAACGGAGCAGGAAGCCCGGGATAAATTTAAGCAGAAGTATCCTGATCGGACTGTAGTATCGGTTAATGAGAGATAGGTAAACTGGAATGAGCAGGGGGTAAGGCAAATGAAAGAGAGGTTGTTAGAGCCCGAATTATATCGAAAAGGTTCATCGGAGTACCCTGAGTCTCTATGCGATGGCAGAATAGTCGTCTCGTATAAGGATGGCTGGCGGTATTTTGATTGTGCGGAAATCGGTTACGAAAATAACAATAAGATGAATAAGAGCATTGCCGTCAAGGATTATGGTGTCGTTAATCAGGAAAGAGAGACGAAACTGAAGAATATCGTAAAACGCGTCCTCTGTCCGCAGTATAGACGTTACTGCCGGATATCCCGATATCTCGAAAAAGGCTACAGTCATCAGGAGGCATTAGCCAGGGCGGATGTAATAGAAGTCATTTAGCTTTTATGCGCGTCTTGCACCCTTTCTTCTTTATAATAATGGCTTACTTTTTATGCCAACAGATCAGCGGCCGGTGACTTTGAATACTTGCATTTGACGCCGGTATATTGTACACTTACGATAGTGGTTTTAGTTTAGGTTATTACAAGTTTAGATAGGCCGTTACTAGCTTTCCTAATACGCAGGATGACCGAAAACCCTAACCAACTATTATAAAAGGAGGTCATCCTATGAGTTTTCAGGACAAGTCGATCCGGTGTTCCGACTGTGGAACCACCTTTATCTTCAGCGCTGACGAACAGGAACTCTTCGCTTCCCGGGGCTATACCAACGAACCCAAGCGTTGTCTGCCGTGTCGTCAGGCCAGGAAGTCGGAGCGTAATGGAAACAGTGGCTATGGATCACGACGCCAGATGTTCCCGGCAACCTGTGCCGAGTGCGGTAAGGATACCGAAGTTCCCTTTGAACCGCGTCAAGACAAACCCGTTTACTGCAGCGACTGCTATCGTAAATCCAAGAATATTCAATAAATCCGGTTAACTAAAAGGGCTAACATAGGCCAGACTATCTGGCCTATGTTAGCCTCCTGACACAGACTACTAGCTTTCCTCGTTAGAATCGCTACCGGCAAACCGGACGAATTATGACCTTACCTGAAGTAACAGGTTCCTCATCTCGAAAATGGAGCAATAACCAAATCTGGGTTAACACAAGGAGAATAGTATGAAAATCTATGTTGGCAACTTGCCTTATGACGTAAACGAAGAAGAATTGCGGCAAGAATTCTCAGCCTTCGGAGAAGTCAGCGCGGTAAGCATTATAACCGACCGTGATAGTGGTAGATCCAAGGGGTTTGCATTTGTGGAAATGACATCAACATCGGAAGGGCAGGCAGCTATTGAAGGTCTGAACGGGAAAGTCTTAAAGGATCGGTCACTGGTTGTCAACCCGGCCCGACCACCTGGCGATAACAGGGGAGGGGGCAGGTCGTCCTATAATGATCGGCGGGGCGGCGGTAATTTCCAAAGAGGGAAACCGCGAAGATATTAAATCACTGGCTCTCATATCCAGACTATATTTGCCTGACCCTTTGACTCTTCTGCCTTTGTAGTTCGGTTTTCAGGGCGTCAAAGTATCAGATTAGTGTATTTTCGATACATGCAAGGTATACGGTATTATAGGATAGCGTTAGTTATATACTAATCTGCCTTCGACCCTTCGGCTGATGTTCTGGTGGTTTCTGAGATACTCTTCGAGCACTTCCTGAGCCGAGGTACTGATCACCTTTGATTTTCCCGAAGCAAGAAGCTCCTCGTTAGTGATGTTAAGATAGGCGCTTGAGTTTTTGGAATGAAAACCGAGCATGGCGATGGTATAGCAATGATCGTCGGAAACCGGCTGTCGGTTGACTGTAAGAGATTCTAGTTTTCTGGCAGCGTCGTTGTAGACGGCTTTTACATTGCCGTTTACCTGGTAGCATTCCCCCTCACTGTTGCGGTTATCCGGCCTCATAATGTGGGCAAAAATGCGTTTGAGCTGGGCGCCGCTGATCCGGTACCTTGTTATGACGTCGTCGTAGGGGAAGCAGGTCTTTAAATCCTTAAGAGTGGCCACAGGGCCCATTTCCTTCGACCTTATTGAACCGCTGCCGACCAGCATAACATCACTCTCGGCAATTTCGGCGAAGGCGTCGGCGATGAGGTTACCCAGAGAGGTCTCCACTTCCCTCCGGGGATGAGTAAGAATTTCACCGAACTTGCAGATGATGGTGCTGTACTTCCGGTCTACCTGCCCCTTGAATGAGTCGATGTATTCCTCGAGTTTAGCATCGGGTTCGGCCAGTCTATCATCAACCGGAATAAGCTGCCATTCATAGTCCACGATGCTGTTGGTATCGTCATCGACCACGATGTCGAAGCGTCCGATCTGGTCGGTCCCGACTCCTGCCTGAGCGATCAGTATTCCGTTGACCTTGGCCGGCTTTTCCAGGATGGTATGGGAGTGGCCGCCGATAATCATATCTACTCCCCACTCAGGCTTTAGCATCTTCGCCAGCTCGATATCGGATTCAAAGCCGATATGGGTAAGGATAATGGTAAGGTCTATGTCGTCGTTCTTGTAGGCATTGGTGATCTTTCCTATTTCCTGGCTGGCTTCTTCCAGGGTGATGAAACTGCTGATCAGATCGTCCTGATTGTTGATGGCATCGATCACTTTCTCGGTGATGATGCCGGTGAAGAGTACATCGAAGCCCGCCTTTTTAATGATCAGGTAAGGCCGCATCAGCCGCTTGTTGTACTTGTTTACATAAAGATTGGCGTTGACAATGGGAAAGTTGGCTACTTTCTCCAGAAAGAGAAGATGGGGCAGGCCGTAGTCAAACTCATGATTACCCAGGGCAACGACGTCGGGGGCCAGATAGTTCATGATTTCCATAGTGGAAATGCCCCTGTATTCCGAGTCGATTAGGGAGCCCTGCACCATGTCTCCCGAGATAAGGTAGAAGACATTTTCCTCCTCCCTGCGGACTTTATTGATGTAGCCGGAGAGAAGGGCCAGGCCGCCGGTGATTCTGTTGCCGCCGTCCTTTATCTCGGCAAGGAAATCGCCATGCATATCGTTAGAGTGCAGAACAGTGAATTTCTTGGTATTCATCGCTCAGGATTCCTTATGTATTGCTTTGTATCTTCTACTGGACTCGTCCCGTTAGCCTACCTGCGAGGGATCAGGGGTGATTTTGGAACAATAATATACTAATGTTGCCGACTTCTCAACATGCACTACTAATGAACGTAGTAGGGAAGTTCGGCCTCCTCCGGGATGGTGTCAATGTATCGTCTTCGGAAATCAGCATCCTGCATCCGGCAGCGTATCGTGCGCTTACGATAGGCAGGGTGACTGAGCAGTTTCTCCCATAGTGCCTTTACCGGTTCGGTACGGACGTTACCGAAGGCTAAGGGAGTGAAGTCGCAGGGGGTAAAATCTCCCTGAGCGGTGATATGAAACTGCCGGTTAGCCGCCAGGCAACCGATCAATCGGGAAAATCCCTTGCCGCAATTCGTCCAGCTTTGGGATACAACGCGGGGTTTTGTCCCGTATTTCCTGTTTGCCGCTTTACAATCATCGAGTAGGACGCGACGGGCGGCCCGGTCCAGCAAAACATCCTTCCGGTTTTTCAATCCTCCAACCTCGATGCCGTCAAAGACGCTGACCTCGTTAACTCCCCACCGGGAACACAAAGCCATCAATCTGGTGATGTCGTGGCGCATGGCGCTCTGCTTGGTAGCATAGGTTGAGATCCCGACGAGGAGACCGGACCGGAGCGCATTCTGCACGCCGTATTCTACCGCTGAGAAGACATCGTTTCGGCCGCGAAGACGGTTATGCTCTGTTGGATCGGGGGAGTCAAGGCTGATTTGAACTCCGTAGGCGCCACTGTCTGCCAGAGATTTCGCACGTTCCGGGGTGAGCAGCAGAGCATTAGTAAAGACCTGGGAAACGGCTTTTTCCGGAGAGACTGAAGCGATACACTGCTCTAGATCGTTGCGTAGCAGCGGTTCTCCTCCTGTAAATGTGATATTGGTAACGCCGAGATCTATGCATTCCTCCAGGACGCGCTGGATTTCGTCCCGGGACATCACAGGGCGTGATTTTGACCTGTCTAAAGCACTGCAGTGGAGACAGTGGCACTGGCAGGTGTTCGTTACGCCGATGGTTACTGCCATGGGAATAATCCGCTTGAATAGGGTTGAGGACAGGAATGCCTCCAGCATCCGGTTGTGTGGCAGACTGGGGAACGGAGGCAGGTACATTGAATATACGTTTACGCCGCTGCGGAAGGCTAGATTTCCCACTCTGTTATGAAAGGCAAAGTACTGGCTGATGATTAAGCGCCACCACAGCGAGTGTGTTCCTGACACACTCGCTGTGACGATATCGCCTGTGTTCTTCACTACGATGGATAACTTATGCAGCTCGGCGACGTTAGGGAAGGTGTAGCATAGCCTCATCGAGTCTCCTTATTGGTCGCCATTGGCGGATCATCTGATTTGCAGTTCAGAACATACTCCATAAAGCGTTTCAATATTTATGCTGCTATCGGGCGATATCGAAGCGGTCCAGTTCCATTACCTTGTTCCATGCCGCTACGAAATCGTGCACGAATTTATCCCGGGAGTCCTTACATCCATAGACTTCTGCCAGAGTCCGGAGTTGGGCGTTCGAACCGAAGATGAGGTCGACACGAGTGCCGGTCCATTTGAGTTTGCCCGTTGCGCGATCACGACCCTCGAACACTTCTTTATCCTCCGGGGTTGCCTTCCAGATCGTGCCCATGTCGAGCAGATTTACGAAGAAGTCATTGGTAAGCGTCTCCGGCCGCTTGGTGAAGACGCCGTGCCGGGACTGTCTGAAGTTGGCATTCAAGACACGCATGCCGCCGACCAGAACTGTCATCTCAGGAGCCGTCAGGGTAAGCAGTTGCGCCCGATCAACCAGCAGCTCTTCTGCCGATACGGCATATTTGGCTTTGAGGTAGTTGCGGAATCCGTCTGCAGATGGTTCGAGTACGGCGAATGACTTTGCGTCGGTCTGCTCCTGAGATGCATCCGTGCGCCCCGGCGTGAATGGTACTGTCACGTCGTGTCCGCCTTTCTTTGCCGCTGCTTCGACGGCCGCGCAGCCGCCCAGAACGATCAGGTCAGCCAGCGAGACCTTCTTGCCACCGGGCTGCGACTTGTTGAACTCTTTCCGGATTGTCGCCAGCGTCTTCAGGATCCTGGCCAGTTGAGCCGGCTGGTTGACTTCCCAGTCCTTCTGCGGTGCAAGACGGATGCGTGCCCCATTCGCGCCGCCGCGATTGTCGGAGCCGCGGAAGGTGGATGCCGAAGACCAGGCGGTATAAACCAGTTCCGAGATAGACAGGTCTGAAGTCATGATCTTACCCTTGAGGGAAGCGATGTCCTTCTCATTGATCAATTCATGATCGACTGCTGGTACCGGATCTTGCCAGATGAGATCTTCGGCAGGGATCTCCGGACCGAGGTAGCGCGAGCGTGGGCCCATGTCGCGGTGAGTCAGTTTGAACCATGCC
>JAQTTS010000139.1 GCA_028710655.1 Dehalococcoidales bacterium | reverse complement strand
CGCCAATATCTTAAGCGTAACCGGTACGATCTATGTCGATGCCTCTACGTTTGCGGGTAACTACGCGAGCTTTGAGGCGAGGAACCTCAACTCAGGCTCAACGGTTCACTATAATGGCACGAGCGCCCAGACGATCGATACTACGCTCTCATACCAGAACTTGACATTCTCGGCAGCCGGCGCAAAGACTACGGCTTCAGGCACTCTCTCTGTAGCCGGCAACTGGGCTTGCGGCAGTACGACCGCGCTCAATACGAATAATACTATAGTGAACCTGACGGGTAATTTAACCGGCTCCGGTGCGATCACTCAGGGTACGGGGCTTATCACGGTAGCCGGCGACTGGACGCACACCGGTACATTTACCGCTTCATCGGCCGGCGTGACCCTGACAGGCACAGGAAAGCAGATCACGGGCAGCGCCTCAGGCGTGACATTCACTACCCTGACAATAAACGGCACTTATACGAACAATAATACGACCGGTCTTACGGTATCGACAACCTTAGCAGGCTCAGGCACCCTTACTCAGGGCGCAAGCTCGATACTTAATATTAACGCCGCGATCTCTATTACTTCACTCAATGCCGGCACTAACGCCAATATAGTTAACTACAATGGCACGAGCGCACAGACAGTTAAAGTGCCGGTCTCATCAGCTTATAGCACGCTAAAGATCAATAACGCTAACGCTTCAGGCGCGACCTTAGCGGGAGCTATTACTATCAATGCCGCGTTGACGATAGGTGACTTGACTTCAAGCTCTATATTCAATGATGGCGGGTATCAGATAACTTCAACAGGAACCCTCAACCTCACCTCCGGCACGTTCAAGTTAGGTGCTGCCAGCGCAGCTACTACGTTCCCCGCATTCGCCACAAGGAATATCTCAAGCGGCACTTATGTTGAATATGCCGCAGGCGTTGCCCAGAATATCTCTACTACCCCGAGCTACCAGAATCTCACATTCTCAGGAGCCGGCACAAAGACTACCGTTTCAGGTACGCTCACTGTGCTCGGCAACTGGGCTTGCGGGAGCACCACGGCCCTTAACACAAACAACACTATAGTGAACCTAACGGGTAATTTAACCGGCTCGGGTACACTCACTCAGGGCACAGGGCTTATTACAATAGCCGGCAACTGGGCAAAATCCGGGATATTCACTGCAAGCTCTGCGGGCGTAACCTTGGCAGGTTCGGCTAAACAGATAACGAACACTGGGTCAACCTTAACATTCACTACCCTGACAATAAACGGCACTTATACGAACAATAATACGACCGGTCTTACGGTATCGACAGCCTTGGCAGGTTCAGGCACCCTTACTCAGGGCTCCGGCACGTCCTTAAATATAGGCGGAACAAGCACTATTACAACGCTTGATGCAAGCACTAATTCTAACATAGTTACCTATAGCGGTGAAGGCGCTCAAACAGTTAAGGTGACAAGCTACAGCATCCTGAAGCTATCGGGTTCCGGCGCCAAGACGATGGCCGGCGTTACTGCTATAGCCGGCTTAACCATCCAAAATTCAGCTACGATGACAGGTAATGCCGCTTTCACGGTAACGGGCGCATTCAACTATACATCGAGCGGTTCAACAACGCTTGCGTCTTCAACCAATATCTCGATAGGTTCATTCAGCCAGACAGCCGGTGTATTGAATGATGGCGGTGTCACGATCACAGTCACAGGCACAGGCGCTAATACATGGGCGAAGTCAGGCGGCACGTTCACAGCTGCAGGCACAGTCAAATTCACGGGCGCCGCCCCTGAGATAAGCGCGTCCAATTTCTATAACCTTAATATTAACGTAGGGACAAGCGCTACGCTTACAGGTAACATCACGGTAACAGGCGCATATACGAACACTACCGGTTCATTTAATGCGAACACCAAGACCGTAACGGTAACAGGCCTTGCCTCGATAAACGGCGGCACCTACTTAGCCTCAACCGGTACCCAGACATTCAACGGCGGCCTGACAGTAGCAGGCGGCACATTCAATGCTTCGAGCGCATCTGCTGTTATCGATATCAATGGTAACGTCAGCGTAACATCAGGCACTCTCTCAGCCCCTGCATCCACAAGCACGAACGCCTTTAGAGTATCAGGTAACTGGTCAGTATCAGGCACAGGGGTATTTACTCATAATTCAGGAACACTTAACTTAGATGGCACAGGCACTCAGACAGTTACCGCCGCCGGCGCAGGAAGTGACTTCTTTAATCTAAATTGCACCACGGGCGGCCAGACTATATCTCTTCTTTCAGAGATCAATGTATATGGCACCCTCACCGTAGGCTCTACCTCAGGCAACATGGTCACCATGGGTGGTAACGATTGCTATCTCTATGGCACTTCAACGCCGCTCGTATTAAACGGCGGATATAACCAGAACCCCGGCTACAATATCGATACTTTAAATATCTACTACAGAGGCACCGTAGGATTACCAGGCGGTACTTACGGAACGATCTACATATTTGGCAATGTCACGGTAACTATGCTCGGTAATGTGTCGGTCTTTGATCTCCATATCTTTGGTACCGGTTCGCAGGCCGTGCTTAATACGGGCACGAACTACACATTAACTGTAAGGCGCGACCTCTACATAGGCGAGGCCTCGCACACCAACTACTATGGAAAGCTTGTAGTAAACAATTCAACGGTTGTTATCACTAGACACGTCACCGTCTACGCGTCCGATGCATCAGGGGATAACAAAATAGATGCTACCGGCAACTCCAGCTGGACAGTGGGAGGCAACTGGGCAAATTCGGATCTGTTCACATGCGGTAATTCTACCGTGGAGTTTGGCGGCGGCTCCGGATCGATGATACTCAATCCCAACGGTCAGTCGTTCTACGCCCTTACGATAAATGATAGCAACACTACATGGACCCTGCAGGGTGCATTGACCACCACGAATAATATGTATCTTACATCAGGCACGCTCGATCCTGCCGGCTATACCATTACGGCAGGCGGCAACTTTACCATGAATGGCGGCATTATCAGCACTGCCGACAATGTGAATATTACAGGCGCGAACGTCACGGTTGGCGGTATTACAGTATCGGGCGCTTCGAAGACTATGACTATTACAGCCACTGCCGCTTCAAGCGCCTTCGTGGTAAACGGCGATTTAAGTGGAACGGGCACCATTACGCTTATGACAGATTACACGGGTACTTTCAATCAGACCTCAGGCACTATCTCAAGCACGACAGGAGGTATCTATATACAATGCAATACCTTTGGCTCTGGAACAGGGAACACCTTCATCGTGGGCAATATAACTTCAGGCAGCTCTCTCAATATATATTATGCCCCATATTCCATTACACTGAACGGCAATATATCGGCAGCCGGCTCTGTTTACATAGACTATTCGGGTGGTGGTATAACAATAAACGGTAATATAACCGCAAGCAATGCGGGTATCGATATAGAGTCGTATGGAGGTAGCTATGGTCCGTTTGTTCAGAATTCAGGCACTATTTCCACCACCAACCCGGATTTAGACATATATATTGCCAACAGTATCTCTGCCACGATCAATAATATCACGGCGACAGGCGCAGTAACTATCTATACAAGTGGAGCCATCACCCAGAACTCGGGTGCTACCGTTACTTCAGGTACCGGCTACAACGTAACTCTTGGATCACAAGGTTCGTCCACTCTTAAAAATATCAATTCCGGAGGGGCTATTACCCTGGGTAAATACGGCACAACCGCCGCATCATATGACCTTGGCTCATCTACCTTAACGGCCGGAGGCAACTTCACCATTAATTCGGACGTGACAGTGAATGCCTCAACTGCCTCCATCAATGTAGGTGGCAACTGGGCTAACTCCGGTACGTTCACATGCGGCAATTCTACGGTTAGCTTTATCGGCGGTTCAGGCGCAAAGACGATCAATAATAGTACGCAATCATTCTATATTGTCATATTTAATGCTAACGATTCGACATGGACAATGCAGAACGTGCTGACTACTGCAGATGATATCGCCTTTTCCCTTGGCACGCTCGACCCTGCCGGCTATACCATTACAGCAGGCGGCAACTTTACACAGGATGGCGGCGCCATTACTACCGCAGGCGATCTTACCATCAACGTTACGGGTAACTTTACTAGAACATCAGGTACCATCACAACGACTGCCGGTAACCTGGTTATCGGAGGCGCGAACGTCACGGTTGGCGGTATTACGGTATCGGCCGCTTCGAAGAACATGGCTATTACAGCTACAGCCGCTTCAAGCGCTTTTGTAGTAAACGGCAACTTAAGCGTAACTTCAGGCACCATGACACTTATGACAGATTGCAGGGGGACTTTCAACCAGACCTCAGGCACTATCTCAAGCACGACAGGAGGTATCTATATACAATGCAATACCTTTGGCTCTGGAACAGGGAACACCTTCATCGTGGGCAATATAACTTCAGGCGGCTCACTCAATATATATTATGCACCTTATTCTGTAACCCTAAATGGTAATATTTCCGCGGCCGGCGCTACCTATATAGACTATTCGGCCGGTGGTATAGTAATTAACGGCAACGTAACTACAAGCAGTTCGTATCTCCAAATAACCGCGTATGGTACCCCTGGCCCGTTTGTTCAGAATGCAGGTACTATATCGACCACCGGCTCCGGCACAACCGTGAGCATTACGGGCAGCACCTCCGCCACGATCAAAAATATTACAGCTTTGACGGGCATAACTATCGGGACGTCAGGCACCCTTACCATCAGCGGCGGTATGATCACAACATCAACCGGCGGCATCACCATAAATGCCAACGTTATCAACCAGACCTCGGGTTCAGTCACTACCACTACCTCGGGCGATATAACGATAAATTCGACAGGCACGCCCGGTGCATTCACATTAGGTAGTATTAGCTCAGCCGGAGCGATAACCATAGGGAATAGCACAGCGCCTTCTTCTGTAACGATCAACGGCGCGGTAGGATACCTAAGCACAAACAGCGGCAACATAAGCATAACGGCAAGCGGTGATATTACTACCGGCGGCAATATGGGAGCTATACAAAGCAGCTCGGGGAATCTCATCCTTACTGCAGGCAATGATGTGATTTTAGGTAATGTATCAGGTTATGGCGATACTGGTAGTACCTCCGGTACGGTAACTATTACCGCGACAAGAGATGTCATAGTCGATTATTATACTTATCTTCAGTCCACCAGCAATACCATGACCGTTACCGCAGGCAGAGATATAAATGTTGTTACGAGGGACCTATGGTCAACGTCACAGATTTGGGGAGCTACAACCACGCTTCATGCCGACCGCGATATCAATATAAACGGAAACGTCTTCTCAACCGGCGGCGCGCTCACCATCTACGCCGACCATAATAATGACGGTACGGGTGTTTACAACCATACAGGAGGAGAGGTCCATACTAACGTTGCGGGGAATGACATCAACATATACGCGGCCGGAAGCTCCAATATGTATTCTACCGAATCAAGCGGCGCGCTCAACCTTTATCATTCGACCGGCCAGACGGTCACCTATTCCTCAACAGGCGCTATTACGGTGTCCGGCAATCTTACGATCGATTCAGGAGTAACCCTGGCTGCCTTGGGTTCATCTATCAGTGTCGGCGGCAACTGGACGAATTCCGGCACGTTCACCTGCGGAAATTCTACGGTTACCTTCAACGGTTCCGCCGCCGATACGACCCAGTCCGTCAATGCCGGATCGAGCCATTTCAATAACATAATCATAAGTAACACCGGAACCGGCACGGCAAAGGTACTTCTCTTGACCAATCCTTTGTATGTAGACGGCACGTTTACCAATGCCCAAGGCTCATTCGACGGCAGTAACCTGGCGATGAATGTGGTGAACATGGCCATAGC
>JAQTTS010000138.1 GCA_028710655.1 Dehalococcoidales bacterium | reverse complement strand
CCGGCGGTTCGGTCTGGATTAACTTTACAGCAGCCGGGACATGGGGTGGAACAAACGGTACAATCACAGCCAATGGGGGCGCTTATGCCGGCGGCGGGCGTATTGCCATCACCGGTTACAGCGGCAGCACCAGCGGCACTTTTCTGGCTACGGGTAAAAGTTCAGCTGGCACGGTCTATACCGAATCATCAACTCAAACTAACGGTATCCTGACCATTGATAATGGTGGTGACACTCCAGGCGCTGGCAAATACGCCAAGCTAAATGACGGTTCAGCTGCATCGATTACACTTGATTCACTTGTCATTCAAAATAAAGGCACTTTTCAGATTCCAAATGGATCTGATGTCACTATTGCCGCTTCTGGCAGTTTTAGTGCTTCTGGTGCAAGTGTTGTTATTGATAATGCCGGTGTTCTAACAC
This sequence comes from Dehalococcoidales bacterium, assembly GCA_028710655.1. The sequence goes on along the minus strand of JAQTTS010000138.1, from coordinate 5,526 downwards.
TAGCCGCAACAAGTTCTATGGCTGGTGCCGCCACAGCCAGCTTCACCAATTCTGGTACATTTGACACAGGCGGTGTTACTCCAATTACCGGTCCGGCTATTACAAATACCGGCACTATTTCGAATTTAGCTTCAGACTGGACTCTTTCTACCAGTCTGATTCAACGGGGTACCATTACTCAATCAACCGACCTAACCATTGCTTCAGGCGGGACGCTGACAGCCGACCATGCCGGGGATGCTTTTAACAGTATTACGATCCAAGCCGGGGGTAATCTAAGCCACTCTGATAATTCTTCGGGGGAGACCTATAAGGTCGATATTAATATTACCGGGGATCTAACAGTCGAATCGACAGGCACAATCAATGCCAATGGCAAGGGATTGATTGCCGGTTATGGCCTCGGCCATCCAGCCAGCGGCAACAATCCGTCGTCCTATGGTGGTATGGCCTCCGGCCCGACTTACGGTTCGGTTAAAGAGCCGACAGCACTTGGCTCCGGCGGCGGTCAGGTTGGCTTGGGTCAGGATGGTGGTGGGGCGATAAAATTGACTATCGGTGGTAATTTTAGCAACAGCGGCACGGTCAGTGCTAGTGGTGATTCCGGCGGTTATGCTCCAGGTGGTTCAGGCGGTTCGGTCTGGATCAACATGACCGGCGAATCGTCAAATTGGGGTGGCACCAATGGAACCATTAGCACGGCTGGTGGCAACAGCGGCAGTTCGTCATACGGCAGTGGTGCCGGCGGCCGGGTGGCGGTAACCGGTTATGTGACCGATAACCATACCGGTACTACTGGTGCTTTTGGTGGCACAGCTTATGGTAATGTTGCTCCTGGCACGGTTTACACAAGAAGTACGGCCCAAACTAATGGAACCCTAATTATTGGTAACAATAATGTGACAATCGCAGCCGGTCTATATGCGAAGTTAAATGATAATTCGGCTGCTTCTTTTACTTTTGATACGGTTACTCTTGAAAACAGAGGGTCGCTGAGTATTCCGGCCGGTGTTACTATGACGGCTACTACCAAAACCATCGCGGCCAACTCCACCCTCTGGAACCAGGGCACTCTGTCCGGCGGGACTGATACTATCTCCGGTACACTCATTGCCGATGGCACAACAGCTCTTGGTGATGTGACTGTCACGGGTACCGGTGTCATAACCCATACGGCTAACGCAACAACGGATACTATTAAATCAGTTATTACCGCTGATTCCTTTGATATTCAAACAGGGGGCAAGATTGATGTCTCGTCTAAAGGCATGACTGGCGGGGCCGCCGGGACGGAGGGTAATGGCGATGGCCACGGAGGATTAGGCGGAGCTAATTCTTCCGGCGGCGGTGCCGGTTACGGCGGTGCCGGTGCTGCCGGAACAGGAGCATCAGCTGGACATGGCGGTATCACTTACGGTTCGGCTACGGCTCCTGCTAACAATGGCAGGGGCGGCGGGGGCGGCGCTACGGCTGGTGCTACCGGCGGCCAGGGCGGCGGTGGGACTCAAGTTACTGTAACCGGTAATTTTACTTTGGCCGGCTCGGTTCTGGCTAATGGCGGCAATGGTGTTTCTCAAACCTACGGCGGAGGCGGAGGGTCTGGCGGTTCGATTTATCTCATTATCGGCGGAGATTTTGACTGCACCGGCGGCACTATGACGGCCAACGGCGGCCAGGGTCTGGGCACCAATAAAGGCGGAGGCGGAGGCGGAGGCAGAATTGCCATTAATGCTGCCGGTTCTTACACGGCCTGCTCCACCAGAACAGTTTCAGGCGGATCAGGATCAACTCCCGGCGATTCCGGTTCAGATTATGCTTATGCCTCCGCCCCGACCATGGGCACTCCCGATGACATCACCTCAAGCTCGATTACCTGGCACTGGACAGATAATTCAACTACCGAAACCCAATTTGTTCTTCATGATAGCGAGAACAATGTTATTGATACCATTCCTTCCACCACAACAGCCGAAACCGGCACTGTCTATGACTACATCTACAACACCGGAGTTACGCCTAATACTTCATATACCTTTCATGTCCATGCCGACGACGGTACAGCTCTATCTGACCCTTCAAACAGCGCGACGGCCGTCACCCTGGCTAATACACCGGGGCAACCCACCCTTTCCAGTGCCACTACCACCGGTATGAACATTGTCATAGACTCGGTTGATAATCCAAGCGGTACCCAGTTTGCTATTCACGAGACAACTACCGATACATACGTCCAGCAATCAGACGGCTCTCTTGACGCCTCTGCCGATTGGCAAACATACACCAACTGGGGCGGACTCTTGGGTATCGATGTCACCGGCCTTACTCCCAACACCAGTTATACCTTTGAGGTTAAGGCCAGGAATTCGGAAAATACCGAGACGGGCTATGGCGATTCTGACACTCTTTCAACTCTGGCTTTGCCTGATCCGACTATCACCGGTATGAACCCCACTTCAGGACCAATCGGTATTCTTGTTACTCTGACAGGGACAAATTTTCAGGCCAGCCAGGGAACATCAACCATAACTCTTAATGGCACGTCAGCCACGCCCTCCTCCTGGTCCGACACCCAGATTGTCGTTCCGGTTCCGGCCGGTGCCACTACCGGGGTCTGGACCGTGACTGTCACAGGTGCTAATAATCCTGCCATTTCAGATACTTTCACTGTCACTGCCACTTCAGACTGCCCTGGTGGCTCAGGCGATGTAGTTGTTTCTTCTAATACTTCCTGGTCGGAAGGCAACTATACCTGCAATTCTCTGACCGTCAACACCGGCGCCAACTTAACCATTGCCGGTAATTCAAACATTTATCTCTTAAAATCATCCGGCAATTCCCTCTATATCACTGCCAATTCCAAGATAACCACCCAGGGCAAAACAGCCACCGGCACCGGTGTAACCTTTACTACTAATGCTGACGTAGCTATCGATTCGGGCTCAAGCATTGATGGCGATGGACAGGGTTACACCGCCGATATGACCGGCGCCGGGCCGGGCGCGCCAAGTGGCAGCGGCGGCGCCGGCTATGGCGGACAGGGCGGCGGAACTAACGGCGGCGATACCTACGGCTCGGCCATTGCCCCAACCGACCTTGGTTCTGGCGGTTCCTGCTGTTATTCCAAAGGTGGCGGAGCCATCAAATTAACCATTGCCGGCAACTTAAGCAATGGCGGCACGATCACGGCTGATGGCACCGCCTCTTCCCAGGGTTCAGGTTCCGGCGGCTCGATCTGGATTAATTTTAGCGGAGGAGCCTCAGTCTGGTCCGGTAACGGTACCATAAAAGCTAATGGCGGTGCGCCCGGCGGCAACTTTGGCGCCGGCGGCGGCGGCAGGATTGCCGTAACCAATAATTTTTCCGACAGCCACGGCGGGGCCACAACCACCTACAGCAATTACGATTTTGGCAATAACCGCGGTGCTTCCGGCACTGTTTACACCAAGTCCTTAGCCCAAACCAATGGCGCTTTAACCGTTGATAATAATACAACAAACACCGCCGGCAAATATACCAAAGCCAATGTCAGCCCGTTGACTCTTGACACTCTGGTTGTCAGTAATTCAGGCAATTATCAGATTACGTCCGGCTCAATAATAAACATTGCTGCCAGCGGCAGTTCGACTATCAGCACCAGCGGGACGCTCCAAAACAGTGGCAACTTAACTTATCTGGCCGGCTCCACCCTGACCGTCAATTCAACCGGCACTTTGAGTAACTCCAGCACGGTAACTTTGGCCTCGGACACCACCATGTCTGGCAGCGGTTCTGTTACCAACTCCAATCTTATTGATACCAGCGGCAAAACTCCCATTTCCGGTCCGACTATTACCAATACCGGCACTGTTTCTAATTTAGCTGACGACTGGACGCTGTCGGCCACTCTGGTCCAGCGGGGGACGCTTTCGCCTTCCAGCAGTAATTTGACTGTCGCCTCCGGCGGGGCGTTAAAGGTTGATATCGCCACCACTTTGGGTAATATTGTTGTCCAGTCCGGCGGCAATATCACCCATTCGGATAACTCATCAGCTGAAACATATAAAATGGATTTGAGCGTGACAGATTTGACGGTTGATTCTGGCGGCACCATCAATGTCGATAGCCTGGGTTACGATTATACCTATGGTCCCGGCGACGGCGGCGCCTGTTACTATCACGGCGGCGGCTATGGCGGCATGGGCACAACCGGTGTTACCTATGGCTCAACCACAGCGCCAACCAGACTTGGATCCGGAGCTTGCAGCTTAAGCGGCGGCGGGGCCATCAAAATAACTATTGCCGGTAATTTATCCAACAGCGGCACTATTTCCGCTAACGGTGCCGACGATCTTACCGACCATTACGGCGGCGGCTCAGGCGGTTCGGTTTGGCTTAATTTTACAGCTTCGGGAACCTGGGGCGGGACTGGCGGCACAATCAGTGCCAATGGCGGAAGTTATGCCGGCGGCGGACGCATTGCCGTGACCGACTACACCGGAAGCACCAGTGGCACTTTTCTGGCTACCGGGGAAAGTTCGGCCGGTACTGTTTATACCAAATCGGCAGCTCAGACCAATGGCACGCTTATTATTGATAACAACAGTACCGCGCCAATCGCCGGCAAATACGCCAAATTAAATGACGACGGTGCCGCTTCGTACACTTTTGACCAGATTGATGTTCAAAATAAAGGTACGCTGGATATTACCGCTAATATTTCCATGACAGCTACCACCAAAACCATCGCGGCCAACTCCACCCTCTGGAACCAGGGTACTCTGTCCGGTGGAACTGATACAATATCTGGCACGTTAATTGCTGATGGTACCACAACATTGGGTGATGTGACTGTCACCTCCACCGGTGTCATTACTCATACGGCTAACACTACAACAGATACGATTAAATCAGTCATCACGGCCAATACAATGAACATTCAAGCCAGTGGTAAGATTGATGTTTCGTCTAAAGGCATGACTGGCGGGGCAGCCGGAGCTGACGGTAATGGTACAGGTTACGGCCATCTGGGCGGAGCATCTTCCGCCGGTGGTGGCGGAGGTTACGGTGAAATTGGCGCCAATGGTGCCGGTGCTGCCGGTGGTAATGGCGGTGTTACTTATGGTTCAGCCACAGCCCCGACCAACAATGGCAGCGGTGGTGGCGGTGGCGTCAGTGCTGCCGGCGGCCAGGGCGGCGGAGCAGTCCAACTAACTGTGACATCAGACTTAACTAACGCCGGTTCTATTCTGGCTAACGGTGGCAATGGCGGAACAGGCACCTATGGTGGCGGCGGCGGCTCAGGTGGCTCCATCTATCTCATTGTCGGCGGAGACTTTGACTGCACCGGCGGTACCATGACAGCTAATGGTGGTACCGGCCAAGGTTCAACTGCCAAAGGCGGCGATGGTGGTAAAGGCCGGATTGCCCAAAATATCACCGGTTCCTTCACGGCCTGTTCAACCGGCTCTGCCGATTATGTTTATGCTATCGCCCCACTGATGGGCGATCCTTCTGATATTACCGCTCACTCCATCACCTGGAACTGGG
>JAQTTS010000137.1 GCA_028710655.1 Dehalococcoidales bacterium | reverse complement strand
AGTCACTTGGAGCGGGTGAAGGGATTCGAACCCTCGACGTCTTGCTTGGGAAGCAAGCACTCTACCGCTGAGTTACACCCGCTCGTGGGAACGAAGTGTTCGCCGGTCAGTTACGGAATGAGTTTATCATATCGAGGTCGAAACGGACAAGCTCCGGGATAATTGCCGGCTGTCTGTAACGGGAAACTTGACATAATCACCATTATTGCCGGTGTGGGAGATAAAGCGATCCTGTACCTGTTACGGCACAGCGTGACGGGAGTCGGTTAAGGTAGCCTGAAGTTATACAGGGCGCAACTATTCCGGGTCGCTTGGATCTAAATCAATAATAGGGGTGTTCTTATATATTATCTTCATGCAGTTCCAGCACTGCCAGCCATCCTCATGGGTTACGATATATTTACTCTCATAACACTTGGGACATATCGTGGGTGGCTTGGGTAGATTTGTGTTTTTCACTAGCGTGTCAGTAGTCATTTTACAGTTACTAAACCTCCATTAATCACACAAAAATAGAGCATAACGAGCTACCTCCCGATAACTAGTCCATTACGCTCTAAGATAGTATGTCTCTATAAGCTCGGTGCTAATTTTCGTGGAAACCAAAAAAGGATTATAACCCTTTTCTAATTAATTGTCAACATCCAAAATGCGGTGGGTGACGGGAAAGGCCGTTAGAGTGTATCATAGTATAGAGCGTTTGCTTGTACCTGTGCGCCTTACGTTATTCACAGACAGAGGGAGGCCGGCTAATGTCGAAGACGGATATGCTGTCTAAGGCGGTGATTCTGGTCGGCGGCCAGGGGACAAGACTCCAGCCGCTTACCTTCTATCTGCCCAAGCCGATGCTGCCGGTACTGAATCACCCCTTCTTGGAGCATACCATCTGCTATCTTAAGGGATATGGGGTTGGTGATATTACCCTGGCGTTGAGCTACCTTCCCGAAACCATTCGGGGCTATCTTGGCAACGGCAGCCGGATTGGGGTATCGCTGAACTATGCGGTGGAGGATGACCCGCTGGGCACTGCCGGGGCGGTAAAGAACGCCGAGCGGTATCTGGACAGCACCTTTGCCGTCTTAAACGGAGATATTTTCACCGATCTTGACATCACCGGTATGTTTGCTTTCCACCGTAGCAGGAGAGCGAAAGTGACCATCGCTCTGTCCTGGGTGGATGACCCATCCGCCTTCGGGGTGGTTGAGACTGATAGTGACGGCAGGGTCAAGAGTTTTACTGAGAAACCGGCCCCGGAGCGTATCACCAGCCACTGGATAAATGCCGGCACCTATATTGTCGAGCCGGAGGTTTTGGAGCATGTTCCACCTAACCGCCGCTATATGTTTGAGAGGGGCCTCTTTCCTCTCCTTCTTGAGCTCGGTGAGCCGGTATACGGCTACCCCGATAGCGGCTACTGGCTTGACATGGGGACACCGGAGAAGTATTTACGCTTGAACTTAGACCTTTTGTGGAACAAGATGAGCAGTTATCTTATGCCGGGTCTGGGCGGGGAGAGCATTTCCTGTGAGAAGGATGTGGTTATTAACCCTTCGGCCGGAGTAACCGGGCCGGTGGTAATCGGCAGCGGGGTTCGGATTGACCGGGGAGCATCTGTTACCGGGCCTGTTGTCATCGGCGCTGGGTGCTGCCTCGGGGAGGGGGCTATGGTCGAGCAGGCTATCTTGTGGGACGGTGTCAACGTCGGCGTTGGTGCCGGGCTGAGACGGTGCATCATCGGCACCGGTTGCAAAATAGCGGATGGTGAGCAGGTCGCTGACTGTGTCGTAACCAAAGACGAGAACGGGTTGCTCGGCAAGAGAGATCTGGCGGTTGACTGAGCGGTCCGGCGACCCGGTTGATTTAATGTCTGTTTTGAGGAGGTTCAGATGTCTGAAGAGCTTGGGCAGGTTGAGAGGCCCTTAGTTGAAGAGTTCAAAGAGGGGAGAAAGCTGTATTTTGTGCCCCTTGTTTACTGCGGCAAGGATTCTCCCGATGACTATCTCGATAAATTTAACCGGTATTGGAGCCAGGTCGAGGACCAGTTGGGTGCTCTCGAGTTAAAGCTGGGTAAAATAAACAGGATATACCATGAGTTGGTCCCGGCGGGCGGTGATGATGGGGTCAAGATGGTAAGGGACTTCAGCGATAAGAGCTATCAGGTGGTGAAGAACAGGCTGGACAAAGGGGCGCAGATGGAAGCCGCTGAAGAGGATGGGATTTTAACGGAGATGATGGACTGGAGCCGGTGTCTGGCCATCGGGCTGCAAAACCAGGGAGTATTCAACCGGGTTTACCAGTCTTATGCCGAGGTGAGCAAAAAGAGGAATGAATATATCGCCAGTCATATTGACGAGACGCTTAAGGCGGATGAAATCGGGATACTGTTTATGAGGGAGGGACACCAGATTCAATTTCCCCGGGATATCCAGGTGTTCTATGTATCTCCCCCAGCACTTGACGAGATTGGGCGCTGGCTTAGAGACCGCGAAACCCGCTCGGAGCAGAAAGCGGAGCCGGAGCAGGATAAAGGGAAAGAGCAGACTAAGGAACAAACGCAGGATAAAGACGTTTAGCCAGATCGTTCTATATTCGGGACTCTGCCATATTCCATAAAAAAGTGGAGGATACTTCTTCCAGCACCCTCCACTTTGTGGTTTCCTGTATCTCCTAACTTCACCACCCGGTCGATCCTCAAACCCAACTCACTTACGGTTACCTTCGCCGCAGCGGGACCTCTCTTGGAGGCTACCCCATTTCGCTAACTCAAGCCAGGTCTGAGTTCCGTCCGCCCCGTCTTTACGGGGCACCACTTGTCAACCTGCCAAACTCCGTATCTCTCATGAAGCCCCATAGCACACCTCCTTAGGTAGAATCCGTCAGGCTCTGCTAGGCCTCTAGTTTTATATAATCAAATTATCCGTCAATTGTCAAGAGGGTGCTGCCGGTCGGTCTGGAGGTGAGTTTACGATTAATCGGTGTTATAATAAAAGACGAAAATTTATTATCTTTAATGCGAGAAATTTATCCCCTCTCTTAAATTAAGGTATTTTTGTGTTTCCGTTTCTGTCCAGTGTTGCTCTGGTCTCAATATCCGGGGTTATGATGCCTGGCCCTGCGTTTGCCGTCACTGTGGCCAGAAGTTATCGGTCGCAGTTTGTCGGTTTAAAGATAGCGCTGGGCCACGCGATTGTCGAAGTCCCCTTGATGCTGCTGATATACTTCGGCTTCGGGCGTTTCTTCGAAAGAGAGCCGGTCCAGGTTACCCTGTACCTGGTGGGTGGGGCTATCTTGATCTGGATGGGCATCAATATGTTCCGTAAGAGGGGCAGTGTAGTAGAAAGAGATAGGGAAGTACATCACCGATCGGTGATAGCCGGAGTGGCTACCAGCCTGCTAAACCCGCTTTTTTTCCTGTGGTGGGCAGCCGTGGGCAGCATGCTCATCATGAAGTCCCTGACTTTTGGGTTGATCGGGTTTGCCCTGCTGATTATCGTGCATCTGCTTTGTGATTTCGGTTGGCTCGCTTTTATTTCCATTCTTGTCTACCGGACCAAATCGCTCTGGGGGGGCAAGGTGCAGGCGGGTCTGCTTATTGCCTGCAGCCTGTTGCTTATCGGCTTCGGCGGCTGGTTTCTCTCGTCGGGCTTGAGGTTGGTAGTTTAGACGTTACATTATTATCTATAGGATGCTGTGTCAGATATCGGGAAATCGATTGTTTGATGAAAGGTGGTAGTCATGAGTGTTGGTTATGTTTATGATCCTGTCTATCTGGAGCATGATACCGGCCAGCATGTTGAAAATGCCCGGCGGCTGGTAGCAATTATGACCTGTCTGGAAGAAAGCGGGCTTAAGGAGCAGCTTGAATATATCAGACCGAGGGCGGCTACTGCCGACGAGGTGGCCCTAGTACATTCGCCTGAACTTATCGCCCGCATTCAGATTATGGCAAAGCAGGGTGGGGGTTGGCTGGACTCCGATACTGTGATGTCGGCGGAATCCCACCGGGCGGCTCTCTATGCTGCCGGCGGCCTGATCAGGGCCACTGAGGTAGTCCTGGATAGTGGCGGCAGCGTATTTGCCCTGGTCAGGCCCCCGGGACACCATGCCACATCCAATCAGGCGATGGGCTTCTGTCTGTTTAATAATGTAGCTATTGCGACCAGGTATGTTCAGAGCAGATATGGCTTAGAACGTATCGCTATTATCGATTTCGATGTGCACCACGGTAACGGTACCCAGGACATCTTTTATGAGGAACCGCGGGTGCTCTATATTTCGGTTCACGAGTCTCCTCTCTATCCGGGAACAGGTACTATGGAAGAGACCGGCAGTGGGGATGGCAAGGGGACCACAATCAATATACCGCTACCGGCTGGCAGTTGCGATGACGAGTACCTGTATGCTTTTGAGCATGTAGTCGTCCCGGCGGTCAGGCGCTTTGCCCCCCAGCTTATTCTGGTCTCGGCGGGCTATGATGCGCACTGGTCGGAGAAACTGGCCATGATGGGGGTGAGCGTCACCGGCTTTGCCCGGATGGCAAGGGTTATCAAAGGACTGGCTGATGAGTTATGTGACGGCCGACTTGTCTTTGCCCTGGAAGGGGGCTATCCCCTTGATTCTCTGGCGGCTTCGGTCAGAGCTACCTTTGATGTGCTCCTGGGTCACCCTGATATCAAAGACCCACTGGGGCAGCCGCAACCCGGCTTTAAGATGCGCGGATTCAAGCCGCCGGATATTACTTCCCTCGTTGCACAGATAAAAAAGATACATAACCTACCGTAAAAAGTCTGTGGGGGTAGATGGGTTCTAAGGTTAGATTGAAGGGATTGCTTTGAAAGTTTTTCCTACTTCTCTTCGGCCTTAGCGTTTTCCTATTCGGAACATCTTGGTACCGCATCTGGGGCATATGCCCTGAGTTGCCGGTCTCCCGTTCTTCATGGTTATCGCCTTGGCGTCCTTCATCTCCCACTTGGCGCGGCACTTTACACAATAAGCCTGCATCTGGCCCCCCCTTTTTACTAAAGGGGTTAATCCACACGGTTGTGGAAGTCAATCACCTGATAGTTGGACTTGCTGCCGCTATATGAGAGGGTAAATCTGTGCTGCGTCAGCTCTTCTTGGCTTCAGCGGTCGGTTGCGGATTCCGTTTGAAAAGGCTGCTCCACTTTCCATCCTCCCAGACTACCAGCAGGTTGGGGGCGACGCAGACTGAGCTGAAGGTTCCTGCGATGACACCGATTAGCATTACCACGGTAAAGTTTTGAATTGATGCCCCGACAAAGAGGAGCATGGCCAGGATGACAAAAAGCGTGGTCAGACTGGTGTTCAGGGAGCGGCTTATAGTTTCGACGATACTGTTGTTTACTACCGTCTTGAAGTCCGTGCTGACTCTCCGGTTTAAATTCTCCCGTATTCTGTCAAAGACAACCACGGTGTTGTTGACACTGTAGCCGACGACAGCCAGAATACCGGTAATAAACATCAGGTTAATCTCCCAGCCGAACAGGCCGCCGAGAACGGCGAAGACCCCCATTGCTACCAGGACATCGTGTCCCAGAGCTATTAAGGCGCAGGCACCGTAGCGGAATGGTTTGGGCATTTTGCGGAATGCCCAGGTGATGTAAAGCAGTATACCGACTGCGGCTACCGCGATGGCAATGCCGGCATTACGTGTTGTCTCAGAAGCTACCATCGGTGATACCGAGTAAAACTCCGATTCCGTGGTTGCTCCGAATCTACCCTGTAAGGCCTCCTCGAGTGCTGTTTTTTCTTCGCTGGAGAGTTCTTCGGTGCGGATAAGGAAACCACCCTCTCCGGTCTGTTGAATCAGAGCGCTGGGATAGCCGGCGCTGGCCAGCTCTTCCTGTAATTCGCTCTTGACGACCGTCTGTTCGAAGCTGACTGTCAGCATAGAGCCGCTGCTGAGCTCGATGCCTGGTTTAAGCCCGAAATTGGCCAGAGAGATG
>JAQTTS010000136.1 GCA_028710655.1 Dehalococcoidales bacterium | reverse complement strand
CATTATTTACCTCTGACCTTACCTGGGGGCTGACCGGATTGGATACATCCATGATCGTCAGAGAATTATTCGAAAAAGAAGTGATATAAGCGTAATTTCCGGATACGAAGATATGCTGGCCGCTGGATTCGCTGATGCTATCCACAAGCTCGGATTTAAGCACGGGGCTTAAAGGGTTGGAAATGTCTATTATGGTGATAGCATGGTCGTTGGAAGACGACACATACATATAATTCCCGGATACATATACGGACTGCGCCCCTGATAACTGGCTGAAGCCTCCGGATTCATCGGTAATCACCGTTTTGAGTACCGGGCTGGAAGGAGCGGACATATCTATAATGGTAAGCGAGCTATCTGCCGGGGATACCACGCAGGCATAGTGCCCCGACAGCTTAAACTGATAATCGGCATCGAAAGCGACATTCACCTTCCCCCCTGCCTCTACGGCATGATCGGTGGTAAAAGCAAGAGTATAGGCGGTATAATTACTTACTACCGCGGAAACAGGGGCCATGGAAACACCGGTTAATGTCCCGGCGATTATGCTCATCCCGGCGGCAGATCCGGTATCTATAGAGGTATTGTTAGAAAGCTGGGTAGTGACCGTGAAATTTCCCGTCGTCTGCACATAAGAAGGATTCTTGATATTTGCCAGCTGTATGCTGGTAGCGCCTGGCGCTATCGCAGAGCCTGTCCTCTGTAAATAAATAACCTTGTTTTCCGCATCCTTGGAGAGGTTGTAATCGGTCGTGACGCAGAACGTATCATCCCTAAAACTGTAATCTGTATCAAAAGCTATCTTTACGTACCCTCCCACGGGAAGCTGATGGGCCAACGTAAAACTAAGGGTCATGTACGGGCTGGCATCGATCACCTCGCTTACCTCGTTAGTGCTCGATGAAACCGAAAGGCCGGTCAGGGAACCGGCGACAATAGTATTCTTGGAAACCTGGGAGTTCTGGTCCCTGATTTCCCCGGTAGATTTCTTCGTGGTAATAGTATAGTAATCGGTAGTCTGCGCGCCGGGATTCTTTATCCCTCCGACAACCAGAGTGGCCGGGGAAAGCCCGCTGATCGCCGTTCCCAGGGTGATGATCAGTTTATTCGAGGATATCTCCATGGTGGCCCCGCTGTTGCCGGAGGTGAACACTGCGCTCGTTAAGACATAATCGCTGTCGAAGCCCACTTCTACCAGGTCTCCCGCACTCAAGGAGTTTACTGTGGTAAAGGCTACGTTATAACTATTCGTTTCGGTAGCCACGTATGAAGCCGGAGTAACGGAACAACCGGTCAAAACAGAAGCCAGAATGTTAAAACTCGGGGATGTTCCACTGTCCACCATACCCGAAGCGTTATAAGTGCTTACCGAAAAAGTTACCGTCTGCACATAAAGAGGGTTGACTATATTACCGAGCCTTATAGACTCGGCCACGCCTGCCTCAAGGGCATTTGTCAGGTTAAGAAGGACGTAATTAGAGCCTCTCGTATTTATAGTATAGTCTGCCGTGGGGGATATGAGGCTTGCCGAAGCTGTGCTATAATCGGAATCGAACTCTATCCTCACCGTTCCGCCCGCGGCCACGTTATGCACGGGAGTGAAATTAAAGGTGTACTGCACCAGGGTGGCGCCGGTCTTGTCGCTCGAGACGCTGGACAGAGACATCGACGAGCCCATGCTTCCGGAAAGGGTAGTCACCCCGGTAATACTGCCCTGGTCGATAGTCTGCCCATCGGAATTTTTGCTCGTAAGCGCAAAACTGTCTACTGTCTGGACATAAGACGGGTTCTTGATATCGCTTATCGTCAGAGACTCGGAGGTATTCGAAGCAACACTCTCCCCCAATGTAACAGTAATGGTATTCCCGTCCACGCTCAGGGCTGACCCCGAATTGCCTTCTACATCGCCCTCATCAACGGCGCTTAAATCATAATCCCCGTCGAACTGGATGGATACCTTGCTGCCCGCGACCAAGGCATGGTCGGTAGTAAAATTGAAGGTATAGTCCGTGACCGCACTTACCTGCCGGCTTGCGGCGGAAACGGAAAGCGCAGTCAAAGAACCCGCGGTTATCGTCACCCCGGAAGCTGTGCCCTGATCGATTATATCCATAGCCAAAGACCTGGTAGCTACGGAAAACCCTGCTGTTGTCTGGACGTAAGGGGGATTTTTGATGTTGGATATAATCAAGGTAGCCGCGCTGGTAATGGCGGAACCCAGGTTCACGGTAATTATCTTCTCGGTATCATCCACACTGAGGGTTGCCCCGGTATTGCCACTGATACTTGCCGAGGTCACCGCGCTCAAATCATAATCCGCATCAAAAGTTATAGTAACCTTGCCGCTGGCCTCTACTGTATGCGCCGGGGTAAAAGCAAAGGAATAATTACTCAGCGTACTTACCTCCAGGGTAGACGCGCCGGCCGAAGGAGTTATCGCCCCGGGAACTATAATCAAACCGGAAGCAGTCCCCCTGTCCATTGCCCTGTTCGCGTCATCCTGCGTTTCGATAAAGAAAGTGTCGGTCGTCTGGCTCGCGGGGTTTTTGATGCCGGCAACAACCAGGGATACCTCATCCGCCGCCCCGGAACCCAGGTTTACTACCAGCGAATTATTCGATTTGCTTTCTATGGTAGCCCCGGCCGGGGAAGAGATAGTCGCGGCGGTTATGGTATAGTCGGAATCGAAATCTATCTCCACATCACCGTTGGCGGGGATGGAACTTTGGACATTGAAACTTATGGTGTAAGTGGTCACCGCGCGGGCGATATCGGAAACCGGCTGGATGCTTATATTGGTAAGCTCACCGGCAATAATAGTGAAATTCGCATCCGATATATCCCAGACGCCGGGCAGAGAAGCATCGCTAACCCTAACCAGGGCCTCGCCATCACTCACCCCGTTATTAGGAATAGTCCAGCTGTAGGAACCGGTATTGGGGGTAGAGGCCGTAATCTCATCCCACGTCGAACCGTTATCCACCGAATATTCCAATTTCACATCGGAGCTTTCCAAGGTAACGGAATCCCAGGTAATATCATGAGCAGTGGCTATCTCCCAACTCTCCCCTCCATTAGGCGAAGTAACAGTAAGGCCGTTTATAGCAAACTCTCCGGAATCGTCATACACATCCTCATCACTGTAATTCAACACCCTTAATTTCACCGTCGTAGAGCAATCCCTCGGCACAGTCCAAAGGTAAGAGCCGGAATTCGCCAGGTTATCCACGATAGTATGCACATCCGAGGCAAAATCATCTTTTGAATACTGCAGTTTAACCTTATTGATCGTACCTATAGTATCCCAATACACATACTCGTCGCTCCCCCCCTGCACCTCGGTAAACTGCGGCAGATGGTCCTCCGAAGGCAACACCAGCCTGCCCTGTATCTTGAAAGGAGAATCCGAAACATCGGTAATCAACGGGTCGGAATTATGCGTAATGCGGACCTTCACGTTGGTAGACGGGGCATCCGGGATGGAAAGCCAGGTAAAACTACAATCCCTATTAAGCACGTAATCGTTTATTGCCGGGCTGACCCAAGTGGAACCTCCGTCGGTAGAATATTCTAAAGTTACATAATCGCTGTCACCGCCTATATCTCCGTCATACCTCCATTTGATATCGTAAGAATCCTGGGTAACCAGGACCTCGCCTCCGTTGGGCTGTTTTACAACTACCCTGGGATAGGCGATTATGCTGAAATAGTTATCTGAGGCATCGCTTATTGTACTGCCTCCCACAACAGTATTGCGGTCGGTAATATAAACTTTCACACTCTGGGAAAGATCATCTTCGGAGGTAGGGATGGTCCAAAGGTATTCATTTACCGGCTCCTCCGAGCTTACCGAAGGGGCTCCCGGTACAGTACTCGCATATTTTCTTCTTTCAAAATGCGCGTTGATCTCATCCAGGGAAAGCACCCTGTTATGCACCGCAACCTCGTCTATCCTTCCTTTGAATAAATTTCCCACCTTAAACGGCGCTTCCGCGGTATTTATCCCTGACGAGTAGTCGACATTACTCTGCATTACCCCGTCCACGTACAGCTTCACTGACTCATCGGTCCCATTATAAACCCCTACCACGTGGTAAGCCCTTCCTGTAGTCAATAAATTGTTGGCGGTAGCCGTATGCGAAACGTTGCTGGAATCATAAATAGAAAACTGCAGGTCCCCTCCCGCAGCTATTTTCAATACGTAAACACCGACAGTATCCCCGGATTTCTGGATGATATATCCATCCGAAGAGACATCCGTGGGGTAAACCCATGCCTCGACGCTTATTTTGGTAGGGTCAAGGCTTATATTATCCCCATAACCGGCATAACTGCTTCCGTCAAAAACAAGACAGGACCCGGTGGAAAACTTGACATCCTGCAGGCTGCCCCACCTGCCGCCGTCGGAAGAATACCAGGTCGCACCGGTTATCCCCAGGTCCCTGCCCGACCCGGAGGCATCCGAAGCGACAGACCCGGAGGCATCGTCAAAATGCCAGTAGCCGGCGATATCGCTCCCGGCGACATTCTTCACGAAAGTATTATCGAAACTCTGATGGATCAAAGACGAAGGATTGCCGTAATACATGTAGATCTTCTTCACTTCTCCGGCGGGTATCTGCGGCGCCTTTACCCATATCTTTGTCTGGGTGGTATTGATAGTGTCCGGCTCGATCCAGTAAGAGCATACCTCATCTTCATCGGCAAACATGATATCGTAACCGTCGGAACGCATCTTGCCTGCGGTAACCAAAGCGCTGGTATCCAGGGTAAATTCAACCTGGTAATTCTCCAGGTCTAAAGCGGAAGAGGTGTTATCGATTGTAACCGGGCGTGCATACGTAGAACCCGGGGTAAGCCCCGTCCCGGGGACAATCCCGTCGTGGATAGTATATCTTGCAGGATCGGATCCCGAATCCCTGGAATATTCTATGAGCAGGCCGTTGGAAACCTGTCCGTCCGGAGTCCAGGTAATATAATTCTGCTCTCCCTGTACCCAGGCCTCAGCGTCATCTATGGAAGCTGCGCCGTTAGGAGAGGTTACCGTAAGCGAAGGATTGGCAATATTGAATGTAACAGATGTAGCTTCTATCTTCTTGGTGGTATCCCTGGAAGGCACACTCGATTCGATGATCCTGACCTTGGCAAGGTCGGTCAACCCCACGTCCGGTATACGCCAGGCATAGGTTCCGGAATTGGCTACCCCGGCTGCTATAAGAGTATTCGGCGTACTGCCGTCGGTAGAATAATACAGGTCAACGGTATCGCAAAGGTTGCCCGTCCTGTCCCAGGTAATATTATATAACGCGCCGACCTTCCAGACGGTCGACCCGGAAGGAAGGGGGACAGTAACGGTCATCTTCGGCACAGGCACTATGGAGAAATTCGCGTTCGACTCGTCAGTAAATGCAGGGGTACCGTAGGAATAAGCTTTAACCCTTACAGTATTGCTTAAATTATTAGGCACCGACCAAGGGTAAGAGCCGGTCTTGGAGCGCCCGGTTATGATCGGGGTATCATATGTCGTCCCCGAATCAGTGGACATCACCAGTACTATATCGTTGGTGCCATCGGGAACTCCGCTTCCGGAAACCCATTTTATATTATGTATGGTCTGGGTGGCATCGCTCGTATTGCGCACCTCCCATTGTTCTCCGCCGTTAGGGGATATGACGGTTATCCCCGAGGTGCATATAGTAAATACCGCATCGGATTTATCGGTGATATCCGTATACCCGGTGTTTAAATCGGTTATGCGTACCCTTACGTCGGCAGACGGGTCTGCGGGAATCCCCACCCAGCTCTCCGAACCGTCGTTGGGAGTGGAGGCCTTGATTACATTGACATCGCTGACAAAATTATCCTTGGAATACTCGATTTTTACGTCATGCCCTCCGATCTGCCCGGCGACTTTCCAGGTTATCGTATAGGTCCCCCCGATCGTCCAGATCTCCCCTCCATTAGGAGCGCTGATC
>JAQTTS010000135.1 GCA_028710655.1 Dehalococcoidales bacterium | reverse complement strand
GCTGATACATTCCGCTGCTGAATACCCAGTCTTAGGGTTGATGATATGGTGTGCTGTTTTTTCCGGGTTAAAATATCGTTCATAATTACCCGAGGTAGCTATCGCTTTATCGGAAAGACTGAATTCGGCCAGGCTCTGGCTGGTATCATCGGGGTTGACCAGAGCAACCAGCCACGGTTCCCCTTGCGGCTTTGCCCCCAGCATCCTCATATCACCGCCGGCATTTATCAGAGCATGTTTAATGCCTGCATTAATAACGACGTCTAACGCTTCATCTACAGCGTAGCCCTTGGCGATGCCGCCAAGGGTAATCTCCATCCCGTCCACCGTGAAGAATATCCTATCATCTTCGATACCTATCTTATCCCACCCGACCAGTCCCAGCGTCTCCTCTATTCTGTTCTGCTGAATGTCCTCACTCTCCTGCCAAAGACCGGCCTGCCACAGGTCCAGTAGCGGCTGAACGGTGATGTCAAAATAGCCGTCCGTAATCTGACTGTAGTCCAGGGACATGTTCATCATCTGCCGAAGATCCGCGGATGGCGTCTCCAGATAGCCATCCTGATTGAGCTTGAATGCCTCAGCTTGCTCATCGAATATTGAGGCTTCCCTTTCTATTGCTTCCATTCTGTCGAAGGCAGCGTTTATTACTTCTCGGGCTTTTTCTTCATTGGAGGTATAGACAGTGACGGTAAAGAAGGTGTCCATAAGGTTACGGGTCTCTTCGAATCTGGTTAATTCCTCCGTTTCAACAGGTGTGCTGCTGGTACAACCGGTAGCTCCAAACATAATAGCAGAAAACACCGTAATACCAGCTACAAGCCAGCTAGCTTTCTTCATAAGTCATTACGCTTAGTATTTCTGGTCCTATCCAATCATCTGGAACGAAGCATCCATGGCCGCCTTAAGTCAAGGCCGCTTCGCTTAAAGTGCAGTTTTACTATTCTAGCAGAAAATGTTCTGGGATTCCAAATTACCTTGATAGCTCGCTAGCCCAGCATACCCAGGAAGAGGCCGGCGGCGGTAGCGGTGCCGATAACCCCGGCCACGTTAGGACCCATGGCATGCATCAAGAGGAAGTTCCGCGGGTTAGCCTGCTGTCCCATCCTCTGCACTACCCGGGCTGACATGGGCACCGCGGAGACCCCGGCCGCACCTATCATCGGGTTAATCTTCTCTTTAAGAAAGAGGTTCATGAACTTGGCGATAAGGACGCCAAAGAAGGTGGAACCAGCGAAAGCAGTTATTCCGATGCCGAATACCAGCAGGCTCCTCGGGGTGAGGAAGCTCTCCGCACTCATAAAGGCACCCACAGTGATACCCAGCATGATGGTGAGGATATTCATGAAGGCATTGGCCGCGGTATCCGCAAGTCTCTCAGTGACGCCACTTTCTCTGAGTAGGTTGCCGAACATGAACATACCCATAAGAGGAGCGCATTTCGGTACGAGGAGAATAATTATTACCATGGTAATTATCGGGAAGAGCATCTTTTCGCGCTGCGACACCGGTCGTAGCTGGGGTTTCATGTAGATAGCACGTTCCTTTTTGGTGGTGATGGCTCTTATTATGGGCGGCTGGATAATGGGCACCATCGCCATGTAGGTGTAAGCGGAGATCGCTGTGATTCCTATCAAATCGGGAGCCAGCTTGCTCGTAAGGTAGATGGTGGTTGGCCCGTCAGCACCACCGATGATACCGATAGAAGCCGCCTCTTTAATATCGAAACCCAAAGCTAAAGCCATAAACATGGCAGCGTAGACGCCAAATTGGGCGGCTGCACCGAGGATCAGGGTCTTTGGGTTAGCAATAAGCGGAGCAAAATCGGTCATTGCCCCCAGGCCAAGGAATATGAAGCATGGTATTATTTCCCAGGTAAGCCCGTACTGGAAGATTCGGGCAAGCAGGCCGACTGGCTCACCACCTATGGCATAAGCTTCCTCGACTTCACCCCGAACGATGGTCTCCATTAAACCGCCAAGTGGCAGATTAACCAGAATAATGCCAAAGCCGATCGGCAGGAGGAGCAAAGGTTCCATCTTCTTGGCAATAGCAAGATAGATGAGTAGACTGCCGAAGGCAATCATCACGCCGTTACCCCAGGTAAAACTGCCTATGCCAGTCTCAAAAACACCGAACATAATTCCTCAGTTCATTCTTGATAGACTAGAACTCGATAACAGCGATTGTGTCACCGGGCTTGACCACCTGATCGGCACTAACTCCTACTTTGTCGATAGTACCATTCACCGGAGCCAGTATCGGGTTCTCCATCTTCATTGATTCCAGGATACAGATTACATCACCTTCCTGGACCTGATCCCCCGGTTTGACACTGACGCAGGTAATCTTACCGGTTATGGGGACCTCGACGGTTTCTTGCGCCATCTTCTAGCCACCTTCCTTAATGTTATCTTCTCTCTTGCTGCGGTCTATTCTTCGCACCGCGATTGCTATCAGTGCTATTGCCGCGGCCAGAATACCCAGCACCAGGAACACGGTACCGAAACCAATACTGCCAATCTGAAAAGCCTGCCCCCAGTCTACTGCCATATCTTACCGTCCATCATGATTTTTCTGAGTTTGGGTAAAACGAAAGGGTGGACTTTCTCTCACTAATGGGGCTCCACCCTTAATACCAGCGAGGCCAGTTCTACACTATCCGGTAGGCTAAACCTTAACTGCCCTGCTTATCTAATCCCCCACCCTTATTTATGCTCGTTAAACTAGCCCAGCCCAACGAGTCAAATTTTTCCTTCTCCTGGTGTAGCGCCTACAATTGCCGGATGAACTACGATTTCCCCGTTTTCCAGGTCGACGACAGCAGTATCTCCAGCTTGGAATTTGCCGCTCAGCAAGCCCTCCGATAGTTTGTCCTCTACCCTATCCTGAATCACCCGTCGCAGTGGTCGGGCCCCGAAGACCTCGTCGTATCCCTTATCACCCAGGAAGTCCTTGGCGGCGTCAGTCACCTCAAGCTTGATTGATTTCTCAGCAAGTCGTTCGGTTATTACCGCCAGCATTAGATCAACTATCTTTCGAATGTGTTCTTTATTCAAGGGATGGAATACAATTACCCCGTCAATCCGGTTGAGAAACTCGGGACGAAAGGTCTTCTTCAGTTCGCCGAGTAACTTGTCTTTCATCCGTTCGTAGTCCTGCTGGCGGTTCTTCGCCTCGTCACTGCTGACGGCAAAACCGATGGTAGAGCCTTTCCTGATAAGCTCGGCACCAATGTTGCTGGTCATCACGATAATGCTGTTGCGGAAGTCAACACGCCGCCCCTTGGCATCGGTCAGGTGCCCGTCATCAAATATCTGGAGCAGAATATTGAACACGTCAGGGTGTGCTTTCTCAATCTCGTCAAGCAGGATGCAGCAATATGACTTGCGCCTGACCGCCTCGGTCAATTGTCCGCCTTCTTCATAGCCAACATATCCCGGCGGCGCTCCGACCAAGCGGGATACGGCGAACTTTTCCATAAACTCCGACATATCAAGCCTGATGAGGGTTTCCTCGCTGCCAAACATAAACTCAGCCAGGGCTCTGACCAGTTCCGTCTTGCCGACGCCGGTCGGCCCCAGAAAGATGAAATTACCTATCGGCCGGCTGGGATCTTTGAGCCCGGCCCTTGCTCGCCTCACTGCCCTGGATACCATACTGATTGCCTCGTCTTGACCAATGATACGCTGGTGCAGCACTTCTTCCATATCAAGCAGGCGCGCAGTCTCGTCTGCGGCCAGTTGTACCAGCGGGATACCCATCCACATACTCACTACTTCAGCGATGTCTTCTTTGGTCACCACCGGCTTGTTCTGCTCCTGCTCAGCCTTCCACTCCGCCTCCATCTTCTTTATTTTCTCCTCAAGTTGAAGTTCACGCTGACGCAGTTCAGCAGCATAGTCGTATTGCTGAGTAGTCAGGGCAGCATCCTTGTCCCGGTGCACGCTATCCTCAAGACGGCGGGCATCCTTGATGGTCATCGGAATAGTTCTGTGTCTGATCCTGACTCTTGATGCTGCTTCATCGATAAGGTCGATAGCCTTGTCTGGCAGAAAACGGTCAGGTATATATCGAGAAGCTAACGTCACGGCTGAATTCAACGCCTCGTCACTTATCGCCAGATGGTGATGCTCTTCGTAGCGCTCCTTAATGCCGTTTAGAATCTCCAGTGCTTCATCAATGGTGGGCTCTTCTACCAAAACCGGCTGGAAGCGGCGTTCAAGAGCGGCATCGCGTTCAACATACTTCCGATAGTCATCAAGAGTAGTCGCTCCGATGCACTGTAGTTCGCCGCGGGCCAGTGCCGGCTTGAGGAGGTTAGCCGCATCTACTGCCCCCTCGGCCGCCCCGGCACCTACCATAGTGTGGAACTCATCGATAAATAGCACGCAGTTGCCGTCGGTCCTTATTTCATCAATAACCTTCCTCAGGCGCTCCTCGAACTCACCGCGGTATTTTGTGCCGGCAACTACGGCTCCGATATCCAGTGTAACCAAGCGTTTATTTTCCAGTGTTTCCGGGACATCCCCGGCAACAATACGGTGGGCCAACCCCTCAACGATTGCCGTTTTACCCACTCCGGGTTCGCCAATAAGGGCTGGATTATTCTTGGTACGGCGGCTGAGGATTTGAATTACTCGCTCAATCTCTTTGGCCCGGCCGATAACCGGGTCGAGCTTACCGGATCGGGCTGCCTCAGTAAGATTGATACCCAGCTGGTCCAAGACAGGAGTCCGGCTAACACTACGGGTCGTTTTGGACTTAGGTGGAGCCTGATTGAGGATGCGCTCCACCTCGGCACGCGCCCGGTCAATGGTAATCCCCAGGCTATCCAACACGCCGGAGGCTATCCCCTCTCCCTCACGCAACAGACCTAACAGAAGATGTTCTGTCCCGATGTAATTATGGCCGAGGTAGCGTGCCTCATCGATAGCCAGCTCAATAACCCGTCTGGCTCTAGGAGTCAGTCCGGTCTCCGTAGTACCGGGCTTATCACCACGCCCGGTAACAAACTCTACCGAAGCACGTACTTTACTCAATCCTACGCCCAGATTAATCAGGACCTTAGCGGCTACCCCTTCTTCCTCACGCACCAGACCGAGTAGAATATGCTCAGTCCCAATATAACTGTGGTTAAGGCTCTGGGCTTCTTCTTGCGCTAGGGTAAGAACTCTACGGGCTCGTTCTGAAAATTTTTCAAATCTGTTGGCCATCTTTTCTACCCCGAGACCAGCCTGTACTATAGCAGTAAATAGGGCTACTGAGTAGATTATAGAACACCAATACTAAAAGGTCAAAACTAAAGGCCAGATTGTTTTGGCCCGAATAGAGAAAGCCCTCTGGCAGTGGCATATTTTCCACAAAGAGTTGCCCCTTCAGTATCGTATGCGCTGAGGCGTTTCACTTCCGTGTTCGGGATGGGAACGGGTGGTACCACCTCGCTCTAACCACCAGAAGGCTATTCAACTGTCGCTATATATCTAGCGTCTTCCCTACTCTCACCGTAGGTCATTACTTGATTGTAACTGGACTAATTATAACACATCTTTGGTAATAAGCAAACCCTGGTTCAAAATATAAGATGGGTCTCAAGACAGCGGTCGCTTTGACGGAATACCGGGGCGGCGGGGATAAAGCCCGGGCGTCGCCAGCTCTTTATCAATTATTACCAGCTGCCGCTCATCGGGAAACTCTTCAAGTTCAACGTTCATGACCTCTCGCAGCATTCCTCCTAGCAGTTTTATCGCTCGTTCCGCCCGGCTTATCTCCGGGGCAAGGTCCCCTTTCTTCTGGGCAATAAATCTGCCGCCAATTTTACAGAAGGGTAGGGCTAGCTCAGCAAGGGTCACCAGGGGGGCTACGGCGCGGGAGACCTCAATGTCGAAAATATCCCGGTATTGTCTTTGATGGGCAGCATCTTCCGCCCGGCCGGCTACCACTTCAACATCGGTCAGCATCAGCCTGTTACTGATATGAC
>JAQTTS010000002.1 GCA_028710655.1 Dehalococcoidales bacterium | reverse complement strand
AGCTCGGACTCAGAGTGCTTCCAACCGAGGATTTAAAGTCCAGGAAGATATTTTGCAGATTGAACCTTACTCAGGCAAATATTGGGGAGCAGCAGGATAGTTTTACAAAAGTCACCTTTGGTGGAGCTGGGGAGACGATATCTAGAACCGATACCGTCTCCTGTTTGGTATTATCCGGTGGTAACGGCAATGTGTAATCTAAAGTAACCTTATTATCGCCAACTCTGATCTTCTCAATAAACGACCTTAAGAAAGCCTTCCGTTCAAATAATCCTCTTTCATCAAGGAAACGACGCAACTCAGCCACGTAAGAGAGTACTTTTTGCGGATCGATATACATTGCTTTATTAGTATCTTGACCATTCTTGAGGTTCAGCTTAGCCTGCCTCATCTGGTCCAGCTTATCTTGTACTTCAGCTATTCTCTTTGCCATCCTACCTGGCTCTATCGCCCTAGTTTCGACGAAGTCATATAGTCGCTCTAACCGTCCTTCCCACTGCTCAATTTCTTTGTTAATGACCTCGACTCGTTCCTTGCGTTTACTATTTGCGATATCAAACGCCTCATTGCTTTGCTTAACCAAATCAAGAAGATGCCCATCAGTTAAAATGTATCCCTTGATCTTGTCAGTAACAAACCTCTCCAGCTTCTCTTTGGGAAGGTGTTGGCTTGGGCACGCTTCCTTACCTTTGCTATAAGTTGTACCACAAACATAGTAATGGAATTGTCCCGATTTAGCCCCATATCCTATATAAGAAGCTCCACAATTACGGCATTTAACCAGACCGCTTAATAGGTAACTGCTGCCCGCAACGCGGGGATGAGTTACTTTTGGAGCACGAGAATTAAGGGTGACTTGAACATTCTCGAATAACGATTTATCAACGATTGCCGGCCAAGCATTATCTTTTATAATCGGAGGAAGTCCTTTATGAGATTTACCCCAGATGAGACGGCCAGTGTAAGCCTCGTTCGTTAGGATTTTATGCAGGCGTTGTCTTCCCCATTTACCACCCGCTGGAGCTGGGACTCCATCTTTATTTAAACCCTTGGCTATTTCTTTAAGACCCTTTTCATTAACGATCTCATTAAATATTCTCTTAATGATGGGGACTAAGTTGGGATCTGGCTCAAGCGAATTCCGCTCTTTATCCCCATCTTTAATTTTCTTTCTAGTATATCCGAACGGGGGACGACTCCCGTTGAAAAAACCTCTAGCAGCATTTTCTCTCTGCCCCCGAGTGATATCTTGCCCCAGGTTGGAAGAATAGAATTCGTCAATGACCTCGATGATACCTTCCATCAGTCGGCCGGTTGGAGTATCTTCAATAGGCTCATTAATAGAGACTACCTGGATACCCTGTTTTCTAAGTAGAGACTTATAAATAATAGAATCTTCACGATTACGGGCGAACCTGGAGAGCTTCCATACAAGGATCATTTCAAACGGAGCTTGCTTTGTTCTAGCAAGACTTATCATTTCTCGAAAGGAGGGTCTGGCAGTGCTTCTACCGCTTTCTGCCTCATCAACGAATTCTTTCACCACAAAATAGCCGTTCCTGGTAGCATATTCCCGTAGTGCCTTCAATTGTGCGGAGATAGAAAGGTCAACGTCCTGACGGTCTGAAGAGACCCGGGCGTAAATAACTACTCGTTTAGCTGTATTCTCCATTCCGACACCTCCGTTGTGGGTTAATTACAAATGCTTATGAAATTCTTCGACAACAATTGGCTTTATATTATCAATTTGAGGCTGCAAGAGCCCGGTATTATGGGCGAGCATCACAACTAATGCTATTTTGGCGATATCTCCTGAAATAGCTAGTGGTCTGGCAACCGCAACTAATCCATCGTCGTCTCTGGAATCCATAATGGTGATTCTACTAGCCATGTGCGGTTTTTTAGTTTTTATTACCCTATCTACCAGCGAACCAGAGCTAACCGTTCTACCTTTCCTCGGGAATAATCCATCTGCTCCGTAGATGTTAGCGTCAGGATCATCGTTGTTGGCACTTCCAGTCCAGTAATTTAATATCCAATTATTTACCTCGGGACCCTGTTCATAAAGAGCGCTGTATAGAAAGATACTTCCTTGTATCACCTCACCCATTCTGAGGAGAACCTGAGAGCAACTCTTTGAATAAAGCTTAGATAGAGCGATGACATCAAATCCCAACTCGTATACCTTATCCCGAAATTCCTCTTTCGGAAGTAGAACAGCTGTGGCAAACTTATTAGCCGCCAAATGAACAGCATTTGTTCTCAATGGACTATAATCTGTGTCCAACTCGGCAAAAACCGGCTCTATCATCTCTCTAAATTCATGAAGAACCGTGTTTTCTATGCCACTTCTTGTGTCGCCTTTTTTGTAGTAGATGTTTCTTTTATCATCAAAGACGTCGTGGTAGCCCCTTATATTTTGCGGTAAATTCTTACTATCGACACCATTGATATGGACACCACATGCAGAAGCAATGGCTCTTAGCGTTCTGATATCCAACGGTAAATCCCGCAGGTATATTTTACGAAACTCTTGGGCCTTGTCCTCCTCGGATGCATTCGAGGGTGAGCCGTATTTTTTTACAATATACTGGCAAAAATAGTGCAGGTCACTGAAGTTTCTCAAAGGCTATCCTCCAGGCAAAAGCTTCTTACCGGTCGCTTTTTCGTACATCTCTACGATGAAACGCTTAACATCGGTAGTAAGCCCACCCTTGATGCGGGTACCGGATTTATACCTGGGATCATTCATCACGTAGTTGAAGGCCATCTCAATTTCATCATTCTCACTTATAGAGATGTCTTCATCTTTTAAATACCCGGCAGCCTTTAGTAGATCCCTTACCGGCACATCATAGACGGGAGCAAGTTTCTTTAAGATATCTGCGCCCGGTATAGGTCGCTGGCCGCGTTCGATGAGTCCCAGGTATGAGTTCGAGACGCCTGACTGCTGCTCAACTTCCCGCAGTGATAGCCTTTTTTCAACCCTCAAGGTACGGAGATATTCACCGAAGTTCTCTACCATAGCTCCTCACCTCCTTTGGATAGATAATAGCACTTTTTGTATACCAAGTCAAACACTAATGTCATCAGTATGCTATCTACAGTGACATTTATCTATTGACAGTCTATGAATAGCCTTTGGTATACTACAGAAAGCGTAATGAGTTCTGAGGTAGCTCAATGGTTAAGGTAAAGTTGAATCGGGTTGCTTTTGAAATTGCCATGTCGAGAAAAAACCTCTCCCAGCGTGACCTCGCAGAGAAGATCGGATTTTCTCGTAGTCACCTATCACATATCATCAATGGGAGAAGAGAACCCTCACCAGTACTAAGGCGCCTCATCCTTGAGCATCTGCCCGAATACACTTACGATGACCTGTTTACTATCGAAAACGGCAATGGAGCGGGTAAGTGATATACACCCCTGAAAACGGAATAAAAATATTGGCCAGGATGATTGCAGAAGCATACATTGAAGAGCTATCTCAGAGTCCATACCAAAATGAGGACTGCAATGAAATAAAGGAGGATGACAATGCCAATCAAGGGAGTAACCGGTGTAGTGAGGCTTCCCCGCCTGGGGAAAGTAAGGTTGGGAGTAAAAAAAGAAAACGCTAGCGGACTATCTTATCCCTGCCCAACGGATCATTTTGTCTGTCCGGAAGAAGTTAAAAAGGTCTTCGGTGAGAAGCCTAGAGAATTAAGGATTATGTTTCCCACCGAAGACCAGACCCAGTGGGCCAGCCAGTATTTAAGATGTTATTCAGCTACCAGAGGACTGGTCTGTCGCGGCGATGGTGAAACAGCCGTCGCTAAGATTGATACCCGTACCAACGAACTCGCAAACAGGGAATCTATTGAGACAGAGATGCGGGAAATCCCCTGCAATCCGGCCAAATGCGCCTACTATCAAGCAGACCGATGCCGCCGGGTGATGAATCTGCAATTCCTTCTGCCCGATTGCCCCGGTTTTGGTGTTTACCAACTTGATACCAGTTCCTTCTATTCCATAGTCAACATTAATTCCAGCCTTGAGCTGATTCGCGGTACTTGCGGTAGATTGTCCATGATACCGTTATCTCTGAAGCTCGTTGAGCAGGAAGTCCAACCCGAAGGTAGAAAGAAGACGGTACGTGTTCTGAGCATGACGGCACCCTATTCACTGGTTGAAATCCAACGATATGCCCAGATACCGCCGGGACAGGTGCTCCTGCTGCCTCCGCCTGATAATGAAGCTCCTGATGATCTTTTTCCGGATGAAATCCTGGCTAAGGAAGATCCCCCGAAAACAATCATAGGTACGGACAAAGAATTAATGCTCCTCTGGGACCGGGTTAAGAGTAAGGTTTGGCAGATGGATATGCAGGACTATCAAATATCGCACTGGTTTCAAAAGAACTGTAACCTTGACGTCCATATAACTGATTTCGATCTGTTGACGCCTCCGAATAGGATCAAAGCCGAGTACCTGGAAAACTTCTTAAAGACCCTGGAACGATACACAGATCGTAGCTAGAACGTAGAATCTCGATTTTCCGTACACACGTTTTAAAAGGATTGCTATGTCTGAGCCTGTTTTTTCCGAAGCTATCCCGCAACTCTTAACTGAGCATTTAAATCATCTCAGCGAAGGAAGTGGCATAAATACCGATGTTATCAAGGAGAGAGGATACCGTAGCCTCCTGGGTAAGGCAGAGCTTGAAAAACTTGGGTTTACGCCTGCCCAACAGAGATCTCCCGGCATCCTCATTCCTCTCTGGTCTGTTGATGGCAAAGAGGCCGGTTACCAGTTCCGGCCGGACCATCCCAGGACAAACAATCGCGGCAAGCCGGTTAAGTACGAGTCTCCGACCGGTTCCTCAAACCGGATTGACTGTCCACCACGCTGCCAGAAAATGATAGGAAATCCCCAGGTTCCCTTATGGATTACAGAAGGCTCGAAGAAGGCCGATGCCCTGGCATCCAAGGAAGCCTGTGCTATCTCGGTTACAGGAGTCTGGGGCTTCAAGGGTAAAAACCAGTTCGGCGGTATCACCTTTCTTGCCGACTGGGACTATATCGCTCTCAAAGGGAGGACGGTTTATCTCGCTTTCGACTCGGACATCGTCACCAAAGAGCCGGTACGTAAAGCCCTGGAGCATATCGGCGAGCATTTAAGGCGTAAGGGGACGACGGTCCATGTTATTCAGTTACCCCAGCTTGAAGGCCAAAGCAAGACGGGCATTGATGATTACCTGCTTCGTTACTCACTACAAGATGCGGAGCGGTTGGCCGGTGAATTTAGACTGGAAGAGACGGAGGACAAGAATCGCTTTGTCTCCGGCTTCGTACTTCCCGACGGCACCGTGGGCGAGATGGTCGTCAGTAGCGAAGATGAGCGCTCCTTTATGATCGTGGTCAATGGTTCGGTAAGAAAAGCCTACCAGCATGAAACGGCTAAGGTGACCTATCTTCCAACAAACGATCTTCTGGTGGGTGAGGTGGTGCACTTTGCCTCTACTGCCGTTCCTTATAATTCGCAGGCACTGCTTTTCAAGGAAATCAGGACATTCATTCATCGTTACCTGGAATTACCGGCTGATTTTGAGGAGATTGCTTCTCTCTACGTACTATTGACCTGGGTCTACGAGTTTGCCCCTTCCATTCCCTACCTCCGTGTTATTGGTGACTGGGGTACGGGTAAAACAAGGTTTCTACAGGTGGCCGGGGCAGTTTGTTTCCGGCCTATCTTCGCCTCGGGAGCGACCACGCCGGCACCAATTTTTCGAATATTAGAGCAATTCCGGGGAACGCTGGTACTCGATGAAGCCGATTTCAAGGACTCCGCAGCCTGGACAGAGATGGTCAAGCTATTAAATAACGGCTACCGCCCCGGCATGCCGGTTTTGAGAGCCGATAAAGAGAATGGCAAGTGGTATCCACGGAGTTATCAAGTCTTCGGTCCCAAGCTCATCTCCACCCGCTTTCCTTTCAAGGACGAGGCGCTGGAGAGCCGTTGTCTTACCTCCGAGATGCTACCACTCACCCGTGATGACATCCCCAGGGTGCTGCCGCCAGCTTTCGACAAGGAAGTAGGCGACCTGCGGTCCAAACTGTTAACTTTCAGGCTGGCCAACCTGACGAGGCTCAAGGGCAAGACCTTCGGCAATGAACTCCTTGAACCGAATCTCCAGCCCCGGTTACAAGAGATACTTATTCCTCTTAAAGCCATGCTTAACGGAGACCAGACCATGGCGGAAGCCCTGGCTGGCTTTGTTCACCGGCTCCAGGATAGCCTGTACGCCCGGCGCCAGGAAAGTAATAACGGAAAGGTACTGGCTGCCATTATCGAGCTTTATGAGGAAGGCACCGAGCTCACTTCTCAGAATATCGCCGACCATATAAGTCAGAAGGAAGAGGATGTCTCGGACCTGACCGCCGACAAGGTGGGCAGGATTACCAAGAAGCTGGGATTTGTTAAAGACCGGGTAGGCAAGGAAAGGCAGCGTATCCTTCGCTGGGATGAGGATCGGGTGAAACGATTGACATCAATTTATGGATTAAAACTCCAACCCTCCTTATCCCCGCCGGAAGTGTCCCAAGTGTCCTTAGTGTCCGCCCCAGATACAGAAACGGCGGACACTATAGCCCCTGACCCGGTGGAGTGTCCGCCAAAGTGTCCGCCGGATTTTGAAGCTAGCCCAGACGTGAAGGCGGACACTATGGACAGAGCGGGCACTATTTTAGAGAAAGGAAACCATGATAGGTACTTATTGGAGTTGGGAATGACTGTTAAGCAAGCCATAGCCATCTGGGAAGAGTCCGGTAAGCCAATCATCTATCTCGGCCCCGGTGAAAACTGCTTTGGACTGGAGAAACTGCTCAGCCACCGCGACATCAACGAGCGCCACCTGGCAGCAGTCAAAAAATGGCTGGAAGAGAGGCAGCGATGAAAGAGACCAAGAAAAGAACGCTTTATGAATGCGCCCACGCCCGCGTCAAAGGCGAAAGCATTTACTGCCGTAAAGGCTATCAGCTCTGTCTCCGGCCGGGCAACGGGCACGTGGACATCAGCCGACTAGCCAGGGGGCAGCGGCTGGCTTTTAAAACTTGCCAGGATTGCCTGGATTTCGATTGCATAGGGCCGCCGGTTTTACCTGAAGACAGAGGCTGGATTAAGAAGGAAGCAGAATGATCACCTTGTTGGAACGCCTCTACGAGAAGCTTTGGCGAAAGGTCGGCGGGAAACCGTGGACGGAGATCGTCCGTGATGAGCAGAAACAGTCTCCGCTGGTATTCCTGATCATCTTCCTGGGGCTCGGATTACTTGTAGGCAAGCTGGCTGGAAAATACTGGTGGCAGATACTACTTGGCTTTCTGCTGGGTATACTTTGCGGTCATTTCTGGTGGTGAACAGCATGGAAGACGATATCGTGAAGCGGCTGCGGGAACAGGAAAGAATACTGGGCACGGTACGCGCCAACGTGCTTGGCTGGATGGACGACCTGTTACGGGATGCCTTTAACCCTGAAGCCTTCCTGCGTTATGCCGCCGGTATGGGCATCGACCTTTCGCAGGTCCCGAACCTGGTTGGACGGAATGATGGGTTCGACCCTTACCGGGTGCTTGGTCTAGAAAAGACAGCGACTGATACCGAGGTCAAGAAACGGTACCGGGAACTCCTGGTCAAACTTCATCCCGATACTGCCGGAATCATAGGCACCGAATTCCTACTCCAGATGATGATTGCGGCATACCAGCAGATAGCACGAGAAAGGGGATGGCAATGATAAATACAGAGGCAATAGAAATCATCAGCGAAATGGCGGGCGTAAAGAGCCGTATCGTCACGGCCGATATCAAAGAGTTGACGCGTGCCTGGGAAGAGCCGCTCCGTGACGCCAAGTTCGCCGACCCCCGGCTGGCGTTCTACGTGTTGAAGACAGTTGCCAAGGCGTATCTGAGGGGCCGTAATTTGAGAATGGGCAACGCCCAGGGGCTACGCCGCCATGAACGAAAAGAAGCGATGCTCATGCGAGCCATGATCAGGTATGCATCCGGAGAGTCTATGTTTAGTTGCCTCCATGGAACAGGCGTAATTTCGCTGGAGGCGTTTGCTTTGGCATTGAATAGCTACGCCGATATTGCTGATGAGGCTAGTGAGGTTTTACAGGAGGGACAGAACGATGAAAGAGGGTGACTTAGAGCTACTTATTGAGATAGCGAAGTTTGAAGACTCAGTCGATATGGAGAAGGAGTTCAAGATCGGCTGGTCGTGGCGGCACGTCCGCATCTGGCCGGCGACACTAAGCCGTCTCTTCAAAGACGGCTACCTGGAGAATATCTTTCGCTCCAACTCACATACCGGCTACCGCCTCGGTGAAACAGGTCGGGCGATGGTTGTCAGCGCACAGCAGGAAGATGCCGCCGAACTTTTTGCTCCTCAACAACTGGATATTGCGGGGAATATCTTCGGCGACATCATCGGCCATGACGAGGTGAAAGAACTGCTCAAAGCATGTTTGTTGGCCGAGAAGCCGGTGCACGTGCTTCTAGCCGGTCCCCCTGCCCTGGCCAAGTCTCTCTTCCTCTGGGATATCGAGAGAGCTGCCGGGGAGAAAGCCATCTGGCTAGTCGGCTCGGCCACCTCGAAGGCAGGCCTGTGGGATATCGTTTCCGAAAGAGCACCTCAAATCCTGCTCATCGACGAGCTGGACAAGATGAATGCCGCTGATACCGCTGCCCTGCTCTCCATGATGGAAGGCGGTCGGTTGGTGAGAGCCAAGCGTGGAAGGGAGCTTAACCTTTCCAACCAGCTGCGGGTGGTCGCTGCCAGCAATCGACTAGGCATGCTCTCACCGGAGTTAAGGTCGAGGTTTGCTATCCGCACGCTGAGCTCCTACAGCCGGAAGGACTTCCTGACGGTAGTCAGAGGAGTGCTGTCCAGCCGGGAAGGTCTAGGTCCGGAAACAGCGGCGGAAGTGGCGGAAAAGCTCGACGGTCGCACCCAAGACGTACGTGATGCCATCCGTGTGGCGCGGCTGGCTCCCCAACTCGGAGTCAGTCGGTCTATAGAACTGCTCATGGAGAAAAGCCGATGAACACACTAAATCGAGGCTGGGAGAGGGTTACCACCCGGGCCCCTACATAAAGATATAAATGGCAGGAGCACGTATTTGCTGGGTGCGTACGTACTGGCAGCAGAAAGCTCGTATTTGCTGGCAACTAAATGAAAGGAGGGATACAGCATGATCAAGTGCACGAAATGCGGTCGTGAATTCAAGAGCCCACAGGCTCTGGGAGGACACATGCGTAGCGCCCACCAGGAAGAACCGCAGGAAGAAGTCAATCAATCCGAAGCCCTTGAAGGAACCGAACACAGCGAAGAAGTAAACGAGGAAACTGAAAAGGAAACGGCGATAGTGCCCGTTGAGCCCGGCCAAGCCGAGCAGATACGAAGCTATATCAAGCAAGGTTTCACCGTTAAGCAGCTCAACAAGCAATTCGGTTTCAGCGAAACGACCATCCGGCAGGAGATTGCCAAGCTCGTCAAGCCGGAGGGAGAGGCCATCGACGATAAAGCTAAGCACCAGGACAACGCCTGGCCGATAATCCGCAAGATGGGTGGCGGCGCCGAAGTGATTTCTCCCGAGGCGGTGCTCCGCCAGTACATGGGCGGGACGCCGGAAGAGGAGCTCGAACTCCGCGCAATTATGAAGTTCCGGGCTGCGATGCTCATGGTCATGGACCTGGTCAACGTACAGAAAAACACCGCCGAAGCCGACGCCAAGCGGATGGAACCGATTCTCAGGCTGATGAAAGAGACAAGGGAAGAACAGGACGCTGCAGCTCATCGGGCTAAGGAATCGAGCGCTGAAATCGCCGACCGTGCAGCCTATGAGACCGCCACGCAGCTCTCCCAGGTGATCTCCCAGAACAACGCCCGGATAACCGATTCGATAAACCAGATCCGGCAGGCGATGGGAGGTAAAGACGAAAACCCGCTCGGCCAGGTATTGAACTCTATCCAGTCTCTGCAGCAGATGATGCAGATGTTCGGCATTTCTATGCCGGGCATGTCAGGAGGACAATCCGAAGCAGCCCCGGCACCGTGGCAGCCGCCACCGATTACCCACCGCAAACGTAACGAAGCAGAAGGAGGAAATTAAAATGTTTGACCAGCTGCAAAATATGATGTCCACTCCACAAGCCCGTGAGATGGTATTCAAGATGATTGCCCAGCAAGTTGCCCAGGCACCGCCCGAGAGAAGAGAAGCCTTATCTCGTGTTACCGTTACACTTGAGAAAAAGGAGAGAGGCATATACCTGGAAGTCAGCCGTTCCGACGATCCGCAGGTTGAGGAAGTTATCAACGGCGCTATCGCTAACTGGACCGACATGCTGTCCCGTGGCTTCCAGTCTATGGGCTTCCAGGTGGAGATAATCGAGTGATCAATCTCCCTGCTATGACAGCTAATCCCGGTGATATCCTCTATTGCATGCGCGTGACCATGTTCGTTACGCTGCTCTGCCTGGGATATGAACTCAGCCGTCCAACACCTGCCATAGATGAAGAACAGTACTTCCTGTTGTCGTCTACCAATGAAAGCACTTCTCAGGACAATGAATGGCCGGACCTGCCCTCGTGGCAAAGGATGGCTTCCGAGAAGGCAATAGAAAGGTATGCCGCTACGCAGGAAAAGAAATGGCGGAGGTGGAATAAAGCCATGTTCGAGAGGTCAGATTGATGCCGATCAAGGTAGAGCGTATCCTGTTCCGGATTGGTGAAGGCAGTCTCGCCGTTACCTTGCCGAAGGCATGGGTGGTCTATAACCAACTCAAGCCCGGCGATGTTGTCGAACTCATCGTCAATGACGGTGTGACCGTCTATGTCAAGGAGAAATCCGTAGAGCAAGATAAGGCAGAACGCTAGCCGGGGGCGTATATACGCACATAATATCTTGACGGTTATAGGACGTTGGGCTACGCTTGAATCGTAGCCCTGAGAGCATAGCCGGTGAAGACCGTCTCTCAGGGCTTTCTTTATCGGCAGCTCTCGGGACTTCAAGAAAAGGGGTTGGCAATCTGGACTGAAATGGTTCAGGCTGACCCCTTTTCCTTTTCGGCCAGATTGCTTCTCCCCGAAAGACCCGGCCGCGACCGGGTACAGACTATTGAGGAGGTGCCCGAATGGGTAAGTACGCAAGCTGGAACGAGTTCGAGAAAAACGTCCCCATCACCTACGCCGAGAAAGCCACCCCCGAAGCCTACCGCACCGGTATGAACGGAATCGCTCCGACCGGAATGAAGGTTAAGGATGGTCGGGTCAAGCATTACGGCGATGGTGTGGACGGCAAGGGTGAAGTCGTGGTCGCCGGCTACAAGCGCGCCATGTTTGAATAGCTTTTTCATCGCTTGATGTCGTCTTGAGGGTACCGCCTTTAAACGGTTTATCGCCGTCGCGGCGGCGATAGATTGAATCCCTCTCCCGAAAATGGCATCGGGCATAAATAGAAGGAAGCTTCAGACAAAACTAACGAGGAGGAAATCATGTTCACAGGACAGCAGGTAACCGGTCCGGTAGCTCCCGGGCAGTACGGCGCCATGCAGGTAAGCGGCCCTTCAGCCTATTACCCCACGCAAACCACTGATCCCACCGGGGGAATGTTCTCAGCCATGATGCCAATGATCATGATGGTGATGATGTTTGCCATGATTACGCCGATGCTCAAGGGCGTTACCGCCAGAGAGTAACCAGTAAAAATAACCCAAAAACCATAAGGAGGGAATCAACAATGTTTGGAACGCAGCAGTTCGCCGGGCAACAGATGAGGCCTCAGCAATATCAATACGGTACGGTATCGGGTTACTACCCGGCACAGACGACCGATATGACCAGTATGTTTTCAGCCATGATGCCGATGATCATGATGGTCATGATGATGGCTATTTTGATGCCTATGATGAAGGGCGTCACCGGCTCCAGCAAATCCTAGCCGGAGGTAAAAATCTATAAGGAGGTCAGAATATGACGAATAAAATCATTCCGCAGCAATACGCGGGCTATCCGGGCACGCGGCCTCCCAAGGGATGGGTGCCTCCGTTGGGACAGTATTTAAATCTTTTGGGCGTCTACGATAACGAGTCCGGTTTCTGGATGGGGCTTCCGCTCCAGGTATTGAGCGAACAGCTCGTCCTGGCAGAAAAACAGCATACGCTGGACCGGATCGACATCCGGAACGGACAGGTCAGCGTCACTGTGCCCATTGGCACAGCGGTCGGCGCTTCCGTAACCGGAGAAATCGAAGTGCCCGAGGGCGAGATATGGTATCTCCGTGGGCACGAAATTCGCATCCACCAGCAGGCTGGTTTGAGCGCGGGCGATCTTATCTGCAACTTCAGGGTCTCCCGTTTCCCGGTAACCGATGACGTCGCCAAGCTATTCTACAACACCAACGACCGACTCATAGCGACCCAGGCGCAGATTGCCGCCGGGGACGTGTTTGATCACGACCTGGTGCTGGTCGGTGCTTACTGGGACGGCGCGGCCGAGGTCAAGGTTTACCGAGAGGTGATCAGGGATTTCGGCGATCCCGACGAGTTGGGCAATGCTTTAAGGCTCATCGGCGGAGACAAGCTTACGCTGGTCGCTACTGGTGAAACAGCAGCGATTGCCGGCGGCGCGGTCACCGTTGACCTGACGGTATGGGGGCTCAGAGGCAAA
This sequence comes from Dehalococcoidales bacterium, assembly GCA_028710655.1. The sequence continues at coordinate 13,535 of JAQTTS010000002.1, read as the reverse complement.
AGACTGGTCGAATAAGCGCAGGGAGGTGAAACATGCCCTGTGCTTTCGTCCCACCGGGATACAGGGCTGTCCTTATCGGACAGGCTCAGAAGATTGGAGATCTGGGCACCTTCAGCCCGCTTGAGGATAGTGCGGACGAAGGTGCCCTTGTCTTAGTACGCCTCGACTTTAGCGAGAAGGTATCGGAGGGAATCCTTGGCGAGATAGAGCAGGCCTGCCATGATGCCGGTGTCGAACCCTGGCCAGGCAGTGCCTATTATGTGTACGCCGAAACCGGCTCAAACTCGGTTTACATGGTCTGGCAAAAAGGTTTTGCCTGGCTGCCTATCATCGTCGGGTTGCTAGTCACCGTCGTGCTGCCTCCCCTGCTGACCGCCGGTATCTGGCTCATCCTTCCCGACTCGCTTAAGAGCCTGATTTCCAACCTGGTTAACATGGGGATGATGCTGCTCATGATATGGCTTCTCACGAGCCTGATGAAACCGCTTTTATCCCCGGCGAAGGAGAAACCAAAGCAGGTAAAGGAGGCTGGCAGATGAGCTATCAACCACAGCAATATTACAGCTATTACCCGGCCGGGTACCAGCCGCAGTTCTGGCAGGCACTCGTCGCTGGTGTCATTGATATAGCCATCATGGTTGCCATCGGAGCCTGGGCGCTGTCACTGGTAAAGAAAGCTTTCAGGGGCGAGGAGGTGGAACTCCGATGACGCCGGTTAATGTCATGTCCGGAACCCTGGGTGACATCTTCTGGGACTTGGCACCCTGGATTACCTATGAACCCAGCTATGACCTGGGTTGCAGCATCTATGTGGCCAACCCGGGAGATACAGAAAATGAATACACATTGATGGCCAGGCTTTCCCGTGAAGGTGCGGTAATTAGTGAAGAAGTATTACCGGTATTTGGCTATACCTGGTTCAAGGTGGCTCCCGGCGATTTCATCAAGCTGAAGGGAGCTTTACGCTTCGATGAGAGCAACAGCGAGCTGGCCATTCTCCTGGTAGAAAGGGAGACCGAGGAGATAACCGACTCCGTGGTCACCGTACTGGTTTCTCCGAGTAATACCAGTGCCCTGCCGCCTACATGGCCAGGGTCTACCGGATCTTCCGGATTCGACTGGAGCTCGCTGCTTTACATGATGGTTCCGATTATGATGCTTGGGATCGTTGTTTCGGCAGCCAAACCAAAGGAAGGCGAGAAAAAACCTGAGACGATTACCGTGACGGAAGAGCGTAAGCTCTTACCCGCGGGGAGAAATGAATAATGCCGGGCAAGTTCTATGTTGAAAACAAAGCAGAAAAGGTCAGCCTTCAAGCAATTGAGTATGCACTTACCGATATTAGGGATAAGCTCGATGCAATTAAAGGCCAGACAGATAAGCTGGGGGGAGAAATCCCCGGAGAGGGTTCAACTATTGCTGACTGGCAGATGGCGGAAACCGACGTAATTCAGATTGGCGCGGTTGGCATACGAAATAAGATACATGACCTGACCTTAAGTATCCATAACCTGATTGGGAGCCAGATAACGGTGAGGTTATACAAAATCGTAAATGGTACTGAACGAAAAGTATACGAGCAGAATTTCAATGCTGCCACAGATACTCCCGGACTTCCGGTTATCAATGGCAGCTGGGCTTTGCATGGAATTTTACGGGTAACCGTGCAAAGTAATGATGCTACCGATAACGGTCAAGCAGTGGACTACGACTATATGCTGGAGGCGATGTAGTGAGCTTATTGATACATCCAAAAGGCGTTGATGCCTTGTCAGCTCTTGAAATAGACATCGACAAGGACTGGCAAGCTTTTGGGATTATAAATTTAAAAGAATTGGTAAGTGGAATGCAGAGAGGAGACATTCTCGCTCATGACGGTACCCGTATCGTGAAACTGGCTCCGGGCAATATCGGCGATGAGTTTACCTCCAATGGCCCTGGGCAACCGGTTAGCTGGAAAGCGCCCCCGGTGATGGAGGAGTAGGGTATGTCGGTACTGATTAAAGGCAGCAGTATTACCAAGCTCTCCCAACTCCAGATAGATACCGATAAAAACTGGAACGGGAAGGGCATTAGTAACGTCAAGCAAATCGCGGGAGGTATGACCACTGGCCATATCGTTCAGCACAATGGCATGTTATTAGAAACACTACCTCCAGGCCCAGAAAGCTATGTGCTAACATCAGCAGGCCCAGGACAACGGATAGTATGGGCTCCTGGCGGGACATATCTATACCGTTATTTCCCGGTGACTATCGAAATCTCCAGGCAGTCGGAAAAACCCTTTAGTCCTGACAAGATTTATGAGAAGTTAGCGCCGTTAACCGTGCCTTACGGTGTTGACAATTTAGTTAATTCAAATTGGTTTCTCAGACAAGAACCGGAAATAGTGACATCGATCCTGGCGGAGGGTTTTAATCCGCACCACCAGGAATCAAAGTCTCCTGTTCTGGCAGATAACCTCATCCAGGCGGATTTAGCCGTTAGTGGAGCGATAGCCGAAGCAGGAGTAATACAGACGGACGAAACTTTAGGGGCCAAATCAGCCATTTTGATAGACCAGCAATACATTGCAAACGATGACAGCCAGCAGGGTTTCTCTAACAGTTCTTACTGGGAAGCCCAGACCTTCACCGCAACTTTTGCCCAAAGGGTCAGGGGAGTCTGGTTAAAACTCTACCGTAATGATGGCGGTACGGCTCCGGGATTGGTGACTGTTTCCCTAAAAGCCGTAGATGGCTCCAATCATCCTACCGGTGTCGATTTGTGCATCGCCACCTTTAACGGTAACGAACTGCCATTCCTCGGTAGCGGTAATGCTAATTGGTATTGGATTCCCTTTACCACAGCCCCCTGGCTAAGTCTGGGAGTTCGATATGCCATTGTGGCGAGATGCGCTACCAGTGGCTTGTACTGGCGCAGCGACAACACCTCACCCACGTATGCTGGCGGAAACCGCGAATATAGCACCAATGCAGGTACGAGCTGGGCCACCGATACCAGCAAGGACTACATGTTCAAAGTCGGTTATACCCTGGATGACATGACCTTGTTGCCTGCCAGTTTAGCGATTGGAGATGCTTATTACTGGGGTTACGACTTGCCATTTGAGAGAGTATTGCAGGATGTGAGTGTGGTCGGAGCAGGCTCTTACGCCTTGACTTTTGAGTATTCCCTCGGGGGAGGACTTTGGGCTTCGTGTGTTGATCTTGCAGATGGTACTAATCTTTTCCAGAACTACGGAGTAAATATCATTTCACACAGTCCTCAGGCAAATTGGGCTAAAGACACTCTACAGGGAATGAATCTATATTGGCTGAGGGCAAGATGTACAGATGCAGGATCAGGTTACAGTCAGCCTAAAGCTGGCTTTGCTCTCATCAGCAAGGACTATTAGGAGTGAATATGAAAGATACATTAATCAAATATCCCAGGATTAAATGCAACGGCATTATTGGAATGCAGGAACCCGATAAGGTAGTTTTCGAACCAGGCGAAATCGGCGTCGTGCTGGAATGGACAATCAAACGCCATGATGGCACCGTTCGAGAACTCTGCGTTAAAAAAGCTGAGAGTTACGTACGGCAGTTTATGGATTTACTGCTGGTACAGATGATGGGGATTACCGAAGTGGCACCTCTGCAGATTATAGATACTGCAGGCGCAGAAAAAGATATTGCTCATTCGAGCCTAAATTTCGATTGCGCGGCCGTGGCTAATATCGACAGCTACGGTATTGTGGTGGGTACCGGTTTTACCGCACCTACTATTAATGATTACGGTTTGGAGAACAAAATCCTGCATGGTGCTGGTGCCGGACAGTTGCAATACGGCGGGGTAGCTTTCGGACTTCCCACTTCAAATTTGAACACCAGCCATTTTACGGTGACCAGGGATTTCGCCAATGCCAGCGGTGCTACGATCGTGGTCTACGAGATCGGATTGTATGTAAGCGGTGATATGCCGGTAATCAAACCGGGCACAACCACCAGGGCAAATGACAGTTATCGCCCAACAGTATCTTATTTTTGTACCATCCGGGACGTGATTCTGGCGGGTATCACTATCCTTAACGGCGAAACCCTGACTATAAACTACCGGCAGCAATGCGAGATATAGAGGTAAAAAGATGAAAACGCTTTTAACATTAACTAAAACCGACCGGCAGGGAAAGCTTATTGAGACACGAAAACAGAATGTTCGCAGTTTTACCAAAAACCTGATGGAACTGCTCTACATCGCCCATGCTCAGATACAGTCGGCTGCTCCCCGTACTATCTACGACATTACCGGAGGAATTCGCCACATAGATGTCCAATCCCCCGTTAGTGGATACGGTTATCGCAGACTTAAACCGAATCTTCTCATTGCCTCTCCCGGGGGTAAAGCCCAGGTCATTGTCGGACAGGCTTATCAGAATGGCGATGCGATTTTTACAGCCGATCCACAAGTGGGCATGGTGGTGCCGGGTGAACTGGTTGGAATCCAGATCGGCAGCTCAAATTCAGCTGTCACTCCAACGGACTACCGCTTAGCCAGCCGTATTCCACATGGCAGGAGAGCACCTGTCACAGTTATCAGCCGCCAGGATGCCAACCTGACGGGGGACAACAATAACCAAGTTTTAAGCGGATGGTATGGCACCTTCTATTATCCGTTCAAGCAATTCGATGTAACTTCAGTCAAATTTCTGATGTACCGCAGCGGCAGCCCAGGAACGATTACGCTTGAAGTAAAAACCGCTATTGCAGCCGGTGAGTCATACACTATTTTAGCTGTGGCGACGACTGATGGTAATACTCTGCCTACCGCAGCGCCATATGAGTGGCGAGAGTTTATTTTACCCTCTCCAGTTACGTTGCTTCCAGGAATTCCTTATCACATCTGGTGCAACCAGCAGGCTAATTACGCTTACATGCAGCGGCATTATTACACGTCTACACCGCGTGGTTATTACGATCTTAAAAAACCACGTTTTGGAGATACCAGTGGGAGTGACTATGTCACAACCTTGATTGATCTATATGGTACCTCACCCAGAGAAATTGAATATGGGGGCTGTGACATATCGGGTCTATCGGTATCCAATCCGACCGCTGAATTCGAGATCCGCCGCTTGTTTACCAACCGTTCTGGTGGAGATATTACAGTCAGAGAATGTGGAATCTATGCGGCGTTCCCGGATACTTATGGGAGTTTTGTTGGAGCGGGAGGAGAGCTTTGTATTTGCCGGGATATTATCAGCCCGGATGTAATAGTGGCTGATGGCGAGACTTTAGCACTTACTTATACCCCGCAGATCGCGGTGTAAAGGATGGTTAATTAATGAGATACGCTGTGATTTCAAAAAGTCTTAACCCGGCTCAGCTTGAGGCAGAAGTAAAGAAAGTTGGCGCCGGAAGTATCGTCAAGACCAAGCTCGTAGGGCAGATCTTTTGCGAGATAAACGAGGAGCAAACAAAAACTCTAGCCCGGGTACCAGGATTAATCTTAAAACAGCTGAAAGAGTATAAGACAGACCAGGTACTAACGGCCACGCAGACGGTTGAATCCATCTCAGATGTCTTTTACCTGTTGAGGTCATATTTTATACCTCCCCTTACCGGTACCGGTCTTACCGTAGCGGTACTGGATAGCGGAATTCGTAAGAGCCATGAATCTTTGCAGAATAAAGTAGTATATGAGGCAAATTTAACAGATTCTCCCTTAGCTAACGATATCTTCGGGCATGGCACACAGGTAGGTTTTGTTATCGCTGGTGGTCTCCATGGTCTCGGTAGTAAAGCAGGTGTTTCTCCTGGTGCTGTGTTAATGAACATCAAGGTTATCAGTGATGAGGGAATCGGCAACGATGAGGATATTGTCCTCGGCATAGACCGTGTTTGTGAGCTGGCTGAGGAAGCAAGGAAGCGAGGACTCTGGCCAACGGATGAATTGTATCCGAACATCATTAACCTTAGTCTTGGGACTGAAGATGATGGAGATCCGGATAATCCGGTTAGAGCCGCCTGCCGTGAAGCCAGTACCGAGTATGGGTTGGATGTCATCGCAGCTGCAGGGAACTCCGGACCCAAGATGACAACCTTGATGCTGCCGGCTTGTGATCCCGAGGTCATTGCCGTTGGTGCTATTGAGACCACTGGAGATCTGGTTATCTGGGAGAAGTCTTCCCGCGGTCCAACGATACAGGGAGAAACCAAGCCAGACTTTGTTATCTGGGGCACCAACCTGGAAATGGCCAGCCATAAATCTGACGATGAGTATGTTACCAAGTCAGGGACCAGCTTTGCGGCTCCTATGCTGGCAGGTTTAACAGGTCTTCTCTGGGAGAGCGGCCGGCGGGCTTATGGTGAAAGTTGGCAATTTCGTTGGGCTGAAGCCCGGCAGTTTGCCCCCTACTTTTCCACTAAGCCAGTTAATGCACCTGTCAAGAAAGATAACTCCTACGGCTTCGGACTACCGGCTATGGGTACTATGCTGGGGCAGGTAGCGCAAACATCGGCTCCGGCTGATGACATGACCTCGGCTATGAACGTGCTCATGATGATGACCATGATGGCTGGTATCACGGGGGGCATTTAAATGAACGGTAATGAGTTTATCACTTCTATAGTGGCACTAGGCGGCGTTCCTCTGATACTGGGGCTGGTCCAGCTTTTTAAACCCTTTATCACGGACTCACGGCTCTATCCGCTGCTGGCAGTGTGTTTCGGCCTGACTATCAACCTCATCGCTGGTTGGGCGCTGGGGGCTAACGTACCGATAGATTGGATAACTGCCCTGTTCAATGGCATTATCGCCGGACTGGCCGCCAGTGGACTTTATTCGGCTGGTTCCACATTGAGAGAAGGAGCTACTGCAGATAAGCAAGATATTTCGAACGAAGGAGACCGGCATGAAACTGACTAGAAACCTGGCCATCGCCCTGGAAACGGTAGGGTGTTGTATTACCCTGGCCGGTATTGTGACCGAATGGGCGACAGGGGCTGATTATGGCTATGCAATCATCACCGGCGGGGCGCTGGTAGTAACCTTTGGCAGTATGATTTTTGCTAAGTGTGTCAAGCGTAATTGGAACGATGAGGACAAGAAGTAAGGAGTAAGCGAGTGGCACAATACGCTGACATTATCGAAATAATAGCGCCGAGCGAAGCACAGTCCGGTAGCCGTGTCGACATCACGGTCAGGATCAAGAACACCTACTCGGCAGCTATCGGCATCATGGTTGGCGGTGCTTTGGAGTATGGTGTTTCACCCTGGCCAGGTATCACTTTCCCTAACTCAAGTGCCAACGTCAATGCTGGTGCAACTTACTCGTTCACCGGCTATTTCACCATGCCGGACAAGAAGGTGACCATCCATGCTTACAGCTATTGGTACGGAGCGGATGGTGCCTGGCATTTCGATGATGAAATGACGAAGGTAGTAAACCTGGCTGAGGTGGTTGCATCGCAGTTCGGGTCTATTGAAATAGTGAGCTACGAAAGGAGGCTATAAACATGGGCGCAGTATTTATTCCATCCGAATTCGGGCTGGTTTTCATCCCGCTGGCCAACGTGCAAGTGAAAGCTGGAGATAAGCTTCGGATAACCTGCCGATACACGCACCGCGGCAAGGCGGAAAGCGTGCCGCTCTATGCTGCTATCGGCAATTCGGGCTGGGCCGGCTTCGACGAGGTGCTGAATGCCAGTAAGACCATCAATGTACCTGAGGACGCTGTCTGGCAGACGCGGGATGACTACGTGGATATCACCATCACCACAGCCATCTCGGCTGGTCTCTATGACCTGTACGCCAAGATCGGCGGTACCATCCCGAAGGTCATCTCACCGACCCTGCATGACGTGGTTGAGGTGCTGGTAACCAGTAATTCCGAGTTCGGGGAAATAAGCATTAACAGCTATGCAAAGGTGTAGACAGGATGATCAGCAGTCTTGAGGTATACCGTCCGGGCATTGGCTGGCTCCTGGGTGAGCCGGAGCGGGTTGTGCTGTCTCCCGGTGATGTTCTGCGGATCAGTGTCAATGTACCTTACCGCGGGCCGGCGCAGACGTTTACTCTCTACGGGAGCATTGGCCAGAGGAACCTATTCGGCTTCGATGAGATCCTCGTAGCCAAAGCAGCACTGCCGTGTCCCGAATCGCCGGACAAATACACCACCGTAACTGGTATCGTGGATATCGAGATTATCGGGTCCGGCTTTGCCGGCATCGGCGGTATTTCGGCCGGAGTTAACTACGACCTCTACGTCAAGATCGAGGAAAAGCCGGAGGTCTGGGCTGGGATAGATAACGTCATTGATATTGCTGGGGAGAGCGGTGGCTCTGATTTAACGGGCATGCTCGGAATGATGATGCCGCTCATGATGCTGGGAATGTTGATGCCGATGGTCACAGAGGGAATGGAGGAGTAATGACCAAGGCCTACCTGGAACCTGATGAAGTTGAGAGGCTGGAGCAGGCCGCGGAGTATCTTCGGGACCGGCTACTTATCCGTCTGCTTTTTCATCTTGGCTGCCGTGTCTCCGAGGCGCTGGGGATAAAGGCAGGCGATATCGACTTCAAGCAAGGATTGGTTACCATCCAGCACCTCAAGCAGCGTATCAAGTTCTCCTGTCCGGAGTGCAATGCCAGGTTAGGAAAGGGACATAAATTCTGCCCGGTCTGTGGTCTCAAGGTGGAGAAGGCGGTTGCCAATGAGAAAGAACATCGCAAGTTCCGTGTTCTGCCGCTGGATGAGGAGACCATGAAGATGATGAAGGAGTACATAGGACGAGGTGGGGCCAATACTAAGACAAAGTTGATTTTTGGCTTGAGCCGCCATCGAGCCTGGCAGATAGTTAAGGAGTGCGCCGAAAAAGCCCGGCTGCCGCGCCTGGTCAATGCCGAAAGTGGCAAGGTACACAACGTAAGCCCTCACCGGCTGCGAGACGCCTTTGCTGTCATGGCGGTCAAGCAGAATGACTCGGGCGACGGGATAAGGCTGCTACAGGAGCACCTGGGGCACCAGAGCATCACCACCACCATGAGGTACCGCAAAGTTTCCGGAGAAGAGCAAAAAGAATGGTACCAAAAACTGTGGAACGGAGGGAAACAGGATGGGTAAATATGCGAACCATGAAGAATTCGGTATCAATGCCCCGATCAACTACCGGGAAGATACAACAGCCGACTCGTTTCTCATTGGCATGTCGGCAATAACTCCTCCAGGGATGAAACCAAAGGTTATCCGCGGTAAGAAATTCGAAGAGAAAACCGACTTCAAGGCATCGGCACGATGGCATCATAACTTCGATCTGGCTATGTTCGGTGGGTCGGATATCGAAAGCAAGGATTATGCATCGGGTCAATTGAGCCTGGAAAGCAAGCTAAATGGTGTTAAAAGGATTGCGGGGAGGTAATAATGTCAGGACAAGCGTATCTAAAAATTAGTGATAAGGAATGGCTTGTCAGCCTGGCTGTTGCTTCCTGGGAACTGGAACAGGGGTTGGGTGGATTGCTGGAGTTGGACTCAGGGAACGGCATGCTTTTTGACCTGGGTGTTGAGCAGACCGTCCATGTAACAACCGTGCCCATGCTTTTCCCCCTCGATATCGCCTTTCTTTCAGAGGATTTGAAAGTTACTGAAATCTATCAAAACGTTGAACCCGGATACCTGGTTATCAGCACCCAGCCGGCTCGTTATTTTATCGAGGTAAACGCCGGAGGTTTGACTGGAATTGAACCCGGCAACCAGGTCTCACTTGAAATCTTGCCTTTCCAGGATGTACCGGTAGAGTCGGCATGGGAACCTGCGATGGTCTCTTTCATGGGCTTTACTTTACTGGGAATATTTACGGTTGGCATGGTAAAAAACCTGTTCCATGGATCAAGTGAAGAAGGTGAGTTAGAATCTCCAGCCTACGCTGGTGAAAGGAAGCCGCTTTTCTACAGTAAATGTGCCTTCTGCACCACTACAGATCACCAGTGCGAAATATGTGAAAAAGTATCGCCGAGAGATTATCACCTCATTAGCTGGTTTGGCGCGCCAATCCCGGACTACAGCTTTGCCATTGAGTCCGAAACCAAAGAGCGGAAGATCGACGATGTCCTGAAACGGCTCAAAGAAGGTGTTGACAGCATCCAACAGTCCGAGAACTTCAGGAACTTCCTGCTCACCATGTCCAAATTCCACAATTACAGTATTGGAAACCTGATACTTATCATGCTGCAGAAACCAGACGCTACCCGGGTCGCCGGCTTTAGCACATGGAAAGATCTGTACCGGTGGGTTAAAAAAGGCGAAAAGGGAATTGCTATCCTGGCGCCCTGTATGCCGCCAAAGGGAAGTAAGCCTGAGGCGACTGAAGTCGGGACACGCGAGGAAGATGAAGAGAAGCAAGAAAAGGACACGGAAATCCGTCCTGTCTATTTCAAAGTGGTCTATGTTTTTGATGTCAGCCAAACGGAAGGTAAACCTCTTCCCGAGGTTGAAGTACCCTCTCTTACTGGTGAGGCGAATGAAGAGCTGTTTGCTCAGGTAATGCGCCTGTCTGAAGTTGAAGGCCTTGACGTGAGCTTTGAACCACGTCCCCAGCAGGATCCTGATATTAAGGGTTACTACACAGGGAAGACTATCTGGGTGCGACCGGAAGAATCACGTGCTCAACAACTCAAAACTCTGCTTCACGAAATGGCACATTACTTCTCTGAGAATGTATTCCGGATACCGAGAAGCGATGCTGAGACCATTGCTGAAAGCGTAGCCTTCACCATCGGTGCTCATTACGGGTTTGATACTGGTACCCGTTCGTTCCCTTACGTTGCAATTTGGTCCAAGGATAAGAAGGTTCTTGAAGCCAACCTGGCTGCCATACGTAAGGTTTCAGAGAAGATATTTGACGGTCTTGAGCAAACTGCCAAGAAAATGGTGGGGGTAGCCTAACTCATGGTAATTCGACTTATGCCAACCAGGGGTGGCTTTCTTCGGCCATTTGGCTGCGGTTGGTTTATCCGTGAGTATCTCCTGGGTAACGGTCCGGAAGGCTCAACGAAGATTGACCCAAAGCGAGGCGCTCCCCAGGCTGACATCAACTTTGAGTACAAGGAAGCTCTAGCCCGGGCTACGGCCCGGGAGCGGGCTGAGAGAATCATCAGCAATATGGTAGTAAAGGGCGCCGATGTTACCGAGGAAGAAGCAGACAAAATCTACCAGCGCGAACTAAAACGAGTTTCTCGTAAATTCACCCACATGCGGTATCACTCGTTCCTGATGTACTTCGGAGTGTTGAAAAGGTTGGGGTGGGTAGAAGCCACTGACAGAACTGAGGCTTCAGCCATCCAAGATAACTATCCGGCGGCCCCCGAAAGGGTATACTTCAGGCTAACCATGAAAGGTGAGCAAGCGGGTGAAGAGTCCTGGCAAAACCCTTTGTTTACCTTGTACCCTGAAATCGGACCGAGCCACATCAAGAGAGAAGACTGAGATGACCGGATTTAAAACATGGATATGAGAAGTCAATCTTGGGATTCGTTAAGGCAATTGTGTCAATTGGTCTCTCAATTCTTTTATTGACCGAGTTAGGTAGTCAGTCATCTTGGTAACTGCCTTCACTATTCCTAAATCACATACATAATCCACAGGAGTCATTTGTCTATCTGGGTACCGCGTAAATTCTTCATGAGGGAACGATGCTGTTCCAAGAATGTATAAGCTTGCCATGATAGAAAGTGTTGAAATCTCTGGCGGCAGCGGTTCTGATTTACCTTTGACCTGGACGGCTAATTGACTCAACAAAATACCGATCCTTTTACTGATTGACTGGTAATTGTCTATATCTCTAAGGTTGTCCATAATTTGCTGGAAAGGCAACCTTGCTATTTCCAGTCGCTTTTCAGGGTTTTCTATAGCGTCCCAAGCCTTATCAAACCGGTCTTTTGTGTCTTTATCCGAGCTTTCCAAAATGCTCTTCATTCCGGTCTTCTCGAAAAGGCCTTTCAACAGAACATATGGCGTGTCATGACTTCTTATCTCTTGAATGGATAAAATACCCAGACCTAAGCAGTATCCTTTCATGGATTTCTCCACAGCTTGTTGTAAATGGTAGACTGAATGCGAATATATCTTTTTCGAATGCAATGTTCTGCAACTTTTTACGTCTCTTTCAGCCTCATCTAGAAAAGCAATGCTGAGTCTCTTGGTAGCTGTATCGGCTGCCCAGTTAATTCTTTTAGACTTAAGAAACTTGGTAATTTCATCGATACTCCCCAATGCTTTATCCGCGGGAAGATTCGCTAATATGATTTTCTTCGTTTCCTCGATTGGGTCAATATTCTTATCCATATTCCTTGTCTCCTTCACTTGAACGAACACAGAACGTATTCTTGCCACAAAAATAGTATCCGGATAAGGTCATCAGGGAACAAATGACGCCAATATGGGAGGTAAGCCTGGTTTGCGCCAGACCTCTTTATAATTCGGAGCAGTCTGTCCCTCATACTTGTGTCCAGTCAACATTCGGCGAAAACCATTCCCACCCCAAACCCGCATGCCTTGGCTCAAACATATATAGTGGATAGGAGTTATAGTGGTCAACATCGAATTGATCCATTGGCATACTATCCCAGGCCCTTCTTTTGAAATACCAGCGTGATAATCAATATCAAGCCCATTCTGCGAAATGTCGAGAACAAGGACCCGCATACCTCTGTAGCCGCGGAATTTCCCTTGAGCTTCCCTCAGTATTTCGGATAATTCTTCCTTTAACTCGTTAGTAGACTGACTGGCCTCATCCAGGTATACGGTCTCAGCACAAGTAATTACTGGTACTAGCTTCCTACCTTCATCTCTAACTTTGCTTAAGCTGCCTAGACTAAGTGGCTTCATCCCCGGAAACGTATTCAAATTGCAGATTTGCATAATCTCGGAGACAAGTTGTGCAGCTTGGGTTTTGGTAACTCGCCCATTCGATAGTTTTTCAAAAGGTATGTAAAGGGCAAACGTACCAGGCAAAGAACCAAACAATGGATCTGCCACCTTAGCTTGCAGAAAACTACGCAGCATCTTGAGTTCGGGTGTAAGCCAGCTTGTTAACTCAATGGTATATCTCTGACCTGACGGATAATAAAAAGCAAATTCGGGGCGCTTTCTATCTTTTTTCCAGTCAAGCCGTATCACACGAGTTGGATTGCACATCGTAATCCATTGCATAAAATGGGTACTTTGTTCCAACTCAAGATTATGCTTCGAATCGGTTAAGTTTTTTATTGCCATTTCGATATATTTTACTCTTTCTTAGCTTGACTTTGCATCAGGTAAAGGGACCCTATCAGCCTCTGACAATCATATAGAACACGTATTTAGCCCGTGTATGGCTAAGTCGCGTTTTTTACGTACCGAACCTTTTCATGGCTAGAGGGATGATAAACGTGCTAGTTCTTGAAATTTTACCTTATGTATTTTTGTTGGAAAATGAAGCTAAACAGACACAAAACACGAAGCACATTAACAACAGAATACAGAGACAAAGACCTTGACCTGAACGCTTGCCCGAATGA
>JAQTTS010000134.1 GCA_028710655.1 Dehalococcoidales bacterium | reverse complement strand
CGCAGTATCCGGATGGTGATGGTCAATTGCAGACTACAAGCACCACGATGGCCTTCTACGATTTCAATGAGCCGATTATCATCGAACCGCCGCTGGATGCCGATGGCGAACTGCTGGAAGGATGGCAACTGGCAGGCAGCATCACGCCGGACTCGAAGCAGCCGGTCTTCAGCCGGAATATCTCATCATCAATAGGCGCACAGGAAGGCTATGAGGACTATGCGCATCAGGAAGTTGAGTACTCCATTACCGTCACCAATAAAAGTATCGAAACGGTAAAAAGCGTGCGTATCACCATCGCTACCATGCTAACCGACACCACAGATAAATTTGCTAAGGTGGAAGTTGAAGCGGAAACACCGGCTGACGTTATCGCTCCCGGTGAGAGCCGGACATTTCATGCCCGGATTCCGTTCGATGCAACCGGTATGACTAAGGAGGAAATCATCGAGCTGCATGACATGGCAACGGTTCTCATTCATTTCACCACCGAAGACGGCCGGGAGCTTACGGAACTTCTTTACCCTGATGCGCCTTATCCCACCAAGACGCCGCCTGTAGAACCACCGGCGGATTAACGAGATAACTATTAACCCGGTATGCCGTTATAAAATCTGGAAGAGGCTTCAAGTGTCTCATGATATACGCTTGAACCTTTTTGCTTGGAACCGCCTATAGTCTTATAGACTACTATAACGGAGGCGGGCAATGTGAAAGTGAAGAATGAAATTAACGGCAGAAATAATCCAAGGAGGTCTTCAAGATGAAAATGAAAAAAAGTAGCATTTTAACGATTAGTTTATTACTGGCAGTGGCATTGCTGACAGCTGGCGTTATGGGCTGTAGTAATACCAGTCCGGCGGATAGCCCATCTCCGTCACCTTCTCCGTCTATCCCCGCGAATCCAGAAACGCCCGCTACTGTCCCGGCGAAAACGCCCGAGGTAAATGTATCCCTGAATACCCAGGCAGAAGGTATCTGGGTCAGCGGCAGCGGCAAGGTGGCTGTCACCCCCGACATAGCCCTGTTACAACTCGGTATCGAGACGCAGGAAGCGACTGTTGCCGAAGCACAGGCGAAAGCCTCCGAGGCTATGGACAAAGTGAAGGCGTCCCTCACTGACAGCGGCGTGGCGGAGAAGGATATCCAGACGCGGAGTTTCCGCATCAGCCAGAGGACGCGCTGGGACGATGTCCAGCAGCAGGAAGTTGTCACCGGCTACCGTGTGACTAACCAGGTGGTAGCCAAGATACGGGATATGGAAAAGGTCAGCAGCATCATTGACGCTGTAGTGGCCGCGGGAGGTGACTATACGCGCATCAGCAGTCTCAATTTTTCCGTTGACGACCCGACTGCTTACTATGACGAAGCCAGAGAAAAAGCCATGGCCGATGCCGAGAGAAAAGCGGAGCAGATAGCCGGGCTGGCTGGCATGAAGCTGGGCATGCCGACCTACATTAACGAGAGTGCCACAACGCCTGTATCCAGTTACAGTGTCATGTCTTACGAGATGCAGATACCAGCGCCGATGCCGGCTCCCGCGATAGTCATCCCTGAGACATCCGTTAGCCCCGGAGAGATAGAAATAAGCATCAACATGCAGGTAGCCTACAGCGTAGCGGGGAAAGCAGATTAATTTCCCTTTACTTGACTTCGGGCAAGACCGCCTCTGTTCTTGGCATCATCCCGGCCTTGCCCGAAGTCTCGCAGCGTATATTCAGAATATTAATAGAATTAAAGAAATATTAATATTTGCATTGTATTATTGCATCATATAAGAATAACGTGAGCATGACAGAAGCATTTGTGCAGGAACAGTTCTCCGGTGGAGATGAGGAGTAATGTTAGAATTGCGGAGAGCAGGCTTAATGGTTTTCTTTCCGGCGAGGAGGGCTGGCCGAACGTCAAAGGATTTTTCGAACTGATGAACTTTTTCTTATTAAACGACTATATATTAAGCAGGGATGATGCCGGACTTAACTGAAAATTGGCAGCAGGGTGATGTAAGTGCCTTCGAAACGCTGTACCGGCAGTATGAGAAGCTGGTCTACAGGACGGCTTACCTCATCACGGGCAGTAAAGAGGCAGCCGATGATACCCTGCAAGAGGTGTTCATATCAGTATGGAGGTTCCGGCATACCTATGACTCGAATAAAGGCAAGCTCACCACCTGGCTGCACCGCATCACCGTCAATGAATGCTCAAGGAAAAAGAAGAGAAAGCCATCAACCATCTCACTTGAAGAAAAGATGATTGACCTGCCGGATATGAAACACCAGTCTCAGCCGGAAGATGTATTAATCAACAAGATGGAATACGAGCGGCTGCTAAGGGCGATGGATGCTCTGGATACCAAGCATCGCTCAATTCTGGTGCTGAGGTACTTTAACGACCTGTCCTACCAGGAGATTGCCGAGGCGCTGGAGATACCGCTGGGCACGGTAAAGTCAAGAATAAACCAGTCTTTGAAATATTTGAAGACACAGATGAACCCGGGGGAGGCAGAGGCATGAGGGAAGAGGGAATGAACTGCAAGGAAATACGCGAGTTTTTAACCGCCTATCTTGACGGCGAGGTTACGCCGAAAGAGAAGGCGTATATAGAATCACACCTGCCCGGCTGTCCGCAGTGTCAAGCCGAGCTCGAAGCTTTATCGGTAACACAGGCCAGTCTGCGCGGTGTGCTGAAGTCGATGGCTGATGAAGTATCTCCACCCTCTCAGGCATGGGAGAAGATACGGGATAGACTGGAAACGAAGGAAAGCCGCAAAGGATTCTGGTCAGGCTTCACACTTGGCCGTGTAGCGACGGCTGCGACAGCAGTAGTGATTCTGGTCGTTGCTATCGTCATCTGGCAGTTCGGTGGCTTCTTCGGGGGAATGAGCTCACCACCTCCAGCTCCAACCGTACCACCGCCGGTGATAACCGTACCCCCATCACCGACTGAACCTACACCGACGCCGACTCCGACACCACCACCTCCCATGCCGGCGCCGCCGCCTCCATTTGAGAGGAGTGTAGTTCCTGAAGAGGCTCGCTATCTGCCCGGAGAATCGATTGATGTGACTTTATCATTGACCAATACCTCTGCCAATCCGATGACTCTGGAACTGTGGCCTCCGGGAATACGTGTCACACCGCGGTTGGATTGGAACGATACCCTTTTCTCCGCCGCGCCGGGAACAGAGTCGCGGGTTTTGGCGTCGGGGGAGAAGGTTTCTTTAGATTACACTTGGGATCAGAAAACCTTCACAGGAGAACAGGTGCCGCCAGGCTGGTATAATATCCTCTTCGGAGAAATTACCATCCGTTACGGAAACAGCAGCACCAGCTTCACACCGGGCTCTCGGGCATTGATACAGTATCCACAGGGAGCCATGGAAAACAGCTTTAACCTGAACCAGTCCCAAACGGTGAATGGCATTACGGTGACACTAGAACGCGTAGAATTGACGGCAGACGGTTCAAATTATTACTTCTTCTTCATCCCGCCGGGCTACACCGCACCTCCTACCGGTCATGGATTGCCTCCAATGCCGCCAACCATGTCTGTCATGGCGAAAGCGGAATACTCTGTCGGCGGCATAACCAAATATGCCGGAACGGCCGGCTTCAATACTAAGGGCGATGGCATAAAACTGATTTGGGGAGGAGGACCTGGCAAGCTTGACCCTGTTCCAAGCGACGCCCAAGAGCTTATCTTTATCATTACTCAACTTAACGACTGGGAAGGCCCCTGGGAGTTCAGGATACCGCTGGAATAGCGTGGAGGAAATAATAATATGAGACTACCAGAATTAGTAATAGGAATTTTACTGGTAACTTCGGTTCTATTAATCGTCTCTTGCGCAGAGGAAAAAGCTTCTCCCTTACCGGAAACCTCAACTGCTAACGAGGCACCTGTTGTTGTTCCATCACCAACTCCACCACCTGACAGATTTGGCATGTCAGGAGCCATACCGCCGACCGGCCGAGAAAATGTCTATTCAGTGCAGATAGACCTTGTCCCATCCAAACTGGTTTACGTGCCGGGAGAGCAGTTTCAAATGGAACTGGTATTGGCCAACGCCTCGCAGGGAGAGGTTGAACCGGTTATTCTCAACCAACTTCCACCGATTGTTAACCTGACTAAAGCAGGAGTGTTCTCTGGACCTGCTGTGCCGCCGGGTTTGGCTTTACCGGACACGGAATCCGGCGAATCAATGCCGGTAAAGACTTTTCCCGCCGGCACCGGTCAAGAAACGCTGGCTAAGGGCGATGCGATAACTTATAGCCTGACCTGGGATCAGAAAGATGAAGATGGAAATCAGGTCCCATCAGGCTGGTATTACTATGAATCCAATTACTGTTATCGTCCTGAGTCATCAGAGAATAGCGTTGGTTCCGGTGTTAGGAAGAAGGCATTTCTTATTCAATATCCACAGGGAGCCATGCAAAAGACCATCGAAGTGAACCAGTCACAGACCGTAGCCAACCTACCTATTACCACTCTAAACAGCGAGACAAAGCTGGTAGATGTGGTCATCAATTTGCAGCGGGTTGAGCTCAACGAAATGGGAGCTACTTTCTACGCAACCATGACTTCGCCAAATAATCCGGTATCCGGTTACAATAACCCAGAATGGCTAAGTCACGTTCCTTTGAGTGCTCAGTATGTGGTAGATGGTGTGACCAAAGAAGCCAGAGCCCCTAACAGTCAGTTTTTGGACAGTGGAATCGAGTTTAGATGGGGAGCTTCACCGGATGATGATAACTATCTCGACCCGGTGCCGGTAGATGCGAAACAGCTAACCTTTGTGATACCAGAGATCAGGCCTGACTGGGAAGGCCCCTGGGAGTTTGAAATACAACTTGAATAGATTTATCGCGTTATTAAATGGGGGTTGAAAAAGACTTATGAAGAGACTGGCTATACCCGCAGCAGTCTTTATGCTGTTTATTGCAGGCTACGTCACTTTATGGTTTATAGCTGGCAAGATAAGCGTTCCTGTCGTTCAAACAATAAACTGGATTATGCTCGCCTCAGCAATAATTCTTACAGTGCTCTTTGTTGGCAGGGACACCAGGAAAAGATGCTACTCCTGGCTGGAGACGATGGTCTGGATAGTAGTCTCTATAACCACATTCCCTATTGGTTTCGGTCTTTATTATCTACTAAGAGGAAAAACATCAATAAAACAAGAGGCGGGTGCGAAATGAAAAAACTAATCACTTTAAGCATTCTGATTATAGCATTAATCCTGTTATCCAGCAGTGGCTGTCGTTCAGGTGATCAGGAACCGTCAACCGTGCCTCAGCCTACCCCGAGCCCCGGTCCTGGCCCTTCAGGGGGGACATCAGGCAATCTCGAACTTGATGGTTTCCAGAGGATGACAATTGAGGAAGCCAGCCAGATAATTGGCGTGCCAGTGCACGCGCCGTCATATTTACCTGAAGGATATGAGGTCTGCGGCGTGTACCTGAAAGATACCGGGAGCTACACGGAGTGGATAGTGGTCATGCTTATCTCTGACGAAGAACTGGTTCAGGAAGATGGTAAGTACAACGAAAAAATGCGCCTGACCATCTATTGGCGTGATGTGGGCGGACTGAAGATGCCCTGGGCGGAGCGCGTCCAGATTGGGGATGGCTATGGCATGCTGGAAAATAAGGACGCCTATAATGACCTCTCTTGGATTGTTAGGCCTGGGCGCAAGCTGGTGCTGTCGGCAGAGAAAGGCGTTTCCACCAAAGAATTAGCCAAGGTCGCGGAATCCGTAGTTCCCCCACCGGAGGATATGATAGCGGTGGAAATGCAACCTTCGGAAAGCGCTGTTATTCCCCAGGGAGAAACAGGAACTCTGACCATCATCTTAACTTCGCAGGCTCTCAAGCCGCTGGACATATCAGTCTCACAGATCGAGACGCAACTTCCGGGGGTAAGCGTACGTATGACCCCGGATACATTAAACTTGGCTCCCGGTGAAAGCATTGAGGTGCAAGCCCAAGTTGAGGTAAGCCCAACCGCAACTCCGCCCTTTTGGCCAC
>JAQTTS010000133.1 GCA_028710655.1 Dehalococcoidales bacterium | reverse complement strand
CTGATGTCGAAGACGTATACTGGGCACTCAAGAAGAATCCAGAATCATATAAGACGGCAGTTCTGGACACAGTGAACGGTATGCAGAACCTCGCAATAGACAAGGTCAAGGCAGACAACAACGTCGGAGAGGCTGACAGTCTGTCGAGACGGAACTGGGGTGAAGTCGCCGGTCTGATGAACACCTGGTTGATGAACTTCAGAGACCTGCCTATGCACGTGGTCTTCCTTGCACCAGACAGAGTGAAGAACACTTCTGATGAAGACGAGGAGGTATCACAGGAAGAAGGAAGACTGGAGCCGGAAGTCGGACCAGCTGTGTCTCCCTCTGTGGCAAGGTCGCTTAATGCTGCCGTCAAGGTCATTGGCAATACCTATATCCGACAGAGACAAAAAGTAAAAGGAGGTAAGGTTGTTGAACTGACTGGATACATGCTGAGGATTGGTCCGCATCCCTACTATATCACCAAGATACGGTCGCCCAAGACACACAAGACTCCAGGCTCAATCCTGGACCCAAGCTTCGACAAAATAATAAAAGTAATGAAAGGAGAAGAACTCTAATGGCAAAGAAAACTCACAAGAAGACAGGCAAACTGGTGACGGTGGACTTCACCGATGTCGAGACCAGAGAACTCATTCCGGAAGGTGACTACCACGTAAGGGTGGAAGACATCGAGCAGGAGGAGGGAGACAAAGGCCCATACCTGAACTGGGAGCTGAAGATTCCCTCTGGTGAATACAAGGGCAAGAAGCTCTGGTATATCACCAGTCTGACGAAGCAGTCCCTGTGGAATCTCCGGGCAGTCCTGGAAGCTCTGGGCGTCGAGGTTCCGAAGTCCAAGATGGCTCTGGACCTCCCGTCTTATAAAGGACTGGAGATGGGCGTCAGCGTCGAAATCGAGAAATACAAAGGCAAAGAGAAGAACGTCGTGGTTGACGTCTGGAATCTCGAAGACGAAGGCGATGAGTCTGGCTCTGATGAGGGCGAAGGCTCTGACGACGCCGGTGAGGAAGACGCTGGCGAAGCCGATACCGGTGAAGATGGCGGAGAGGATTCTGGAGAGGAAGAGGAATACACCGGAACCATCAAGGAGATGGAAGACGACGTTCTGACTGTGGTCATTGATGACGAAGAGGTGGACGTCTATACCGAGGACGCTGAGGTCGACGGCGAGCCAGAGGTCGGAGCCACTGTTGTTATCAAAGGAGCCTACGACGAGGACGAGGACCTGATTGCCACTGAGGTCACGGTCAAAGCCAAGAAGACCAGTAGCAAGAAGGCAGACAAAAAGAAGAAGAAGTCCCGGAAATAAGCCAGCCTGAAACAGGCACGTAGTTTACTATTAGTGGAGTCCATTGAGAGGCCTAGATTGTCATCCTGCAGCCTCTCGATGGGCTCCCAGAGGAGGAAACATGGCAACTGAAGCCAATTTGGTCCGTAAAATCCTGCAAAGGCTAAAATCTGAATATCCGATGGGGGTCTGGTATAAAATACACACCGGGCCCTTTCAAGAGCGTGGAGTGCCTGACATCCTCGGCTGTCTGCGTGGCAGGTTCATCGCGTTCGAGGTAAAGACCCCAGAGAATAAGGATGGGGTGACCAACTACCAGAAGCTGCAACTGGACCGCATCAAGAGCGCGGAAGGCAAGGCTGTGGTGGTTACCTCAGTCAAAGAGGTCCTGAAATACCTCCAGAAGAACTTCTACAAATTGCGGGGTCAGACTAAAGTACCAGTACTAAATGACCCCAAAATAAATCCAGAAGAAAGTGCTCCAGACCATTTACAAGTCCCTTTCACTGTGGTAGAATCCATAGTGGAGGAGGACAAATCAGATGGCACAGAATCAGACAGCCAGACATCAACTCGGAAGGATAGGAGAAGCCACAGTGGCAAAGCTAACCGGCGGAAGCCCCACTAGCCACAAGGCTCCCTTCGATGTGTTGGACTTCGGTGCAGGAGTTGCCTACGAAGTCAAAGCCATGAGCGGACTGAGCAAAGACCTGAAGATTCACATCTGTGACTCTTCCATGAAGCGGAAGCGGTCCTTCGCTCGCAAATATGGTCTGCGGGCAATCCTGATTGCAGTCGTCATCTTCAGTGAGGACGATATTAGGGTCTATAAAGGAACGTTGAAGCAGTCAGTCAGAATCAGCCAGATGAAGGAGGTTCGCAACAATGGCTAGAGACAGAGAAAGCATCCTGGAAATAATTCGGAAATGCCTGGCCCTCTCGAGGTCCAGCAGCGAGCATGAGGCAGCTCTAGCAGCGGCCAAGGCTCAGGAACTTCTGTTCAAGTACAACCTGACAATGGCAGAAGTCCAGACAGATGAGAAGGAGCGGAAGTCAGACAGAATCATTCGCACCGAGCAGGACTTGACTGCCCGGAAGAACGATGGCAAATGGCAGATTCATCTGGCTTCCGCTCTGGCTCGCTACAACTTCTGTGACCTGCTCTACTGGTCCAATCGAGTTCTGTTCATCGGTGAGCAGCACAATACAGAGGTATGCCAGGAGCTCTTCCACTGGCTCACTATCCAGCTTCACCAGATGGCTGTCAAGGCCGTCAGAGAATACACAGGCTGGGAGAGGAAGCCAGTCTTCCGCAGAGGATTCTACGAGGGAGCCGTTCAGATTATAAGAGCTCGGCTCTATGAACAGTGGGAGGCTCTGGGGCAGCAGTCAGTCAAGTCCACGGCTCTGGTGGTAAGCAACAGTGAAGCCATCCAGGAGTACATCCAGGTCAACTTCCCCAAGGTCCGTGAAGCCAGAGTCCATCAAGGCACCAGTTCCATCGACGGACTGATGGCAGGCAGAGAAGCAGGAAAGCAGGTGGACATATCCATCAGGCGCAAACTGGAGACAACCACCGTTCCGAGGTTAAGCTAATGGCAGAACGAATCACAGTGAGACAGGCAGCGGCAGCAGTTCTCAGCCGCTGCGATGGTGCCAGAACTCTAGATGGGGTAGGATTCAACAAGTTTGATTCCTACTTCGTCCGCTCTCTGATGGAGCAATCCAGTCTGTCACCTAAGCAGGAGGGGGCTCTGCACAAGCTGCTCAGGAAGTACATCAGGCAGCTTGAGTCCTATGGCATCGACTACAATCAGATTATTAAGCCTCCTGAGAATACTGGAGAATCCACCTCAGAGACCGCTAGAGCCAAGCTAGGGCCCATGAACCTGGACCTTAGTGAAATACCATCCCAGAGAGGAAAGCGGCTGGCTCTGCACTCCCACAAGTCCTTCAGAGAGGAAGCCAAAGCCATCCACGGAGCCAGGTGGAACCCAGACCTGAAAGTCTGGTATTACTTCCCCTGCGTTGAAGTCCTCAACGGATTGCTTCCTTATCTGGTAGACAAGACCATCACACCCAGTCCTGAGGCCCGAGAAGTTCTGGTCGGTCTGTTCAAGCAGGCAAAGCAAATAGAGGCAGTCCAGAATATCAAGGACGGCAATGGTCAGACCGAGAAGCTGCCAGTAAAGACCAAGCCCTACAAGCATCAGGACGATGCCTTCCAGGTGGGAGTAGCAGCAGACCAGTCAGCGCTTCTGATGGAACAGGGCACAGGCAAGACTCTGTCGGCCATCGGTGTGGCTGGCTACAGATTCCAGAAGGACCAGGTCAAGAAGTTACTGGTGGTTGCCCCACTCTCTGTGATACCAGTCTGGCACAACGAGTTCCAGAAGCACGCAGATTATCCCTACAGGCTTCTGGACCTCACCAAGAAGGATAATGACCAGAGAAAGCTCGACCTCACGTTCTCATCTCCTGGGCGGCTTCTGGTAGCACTCATCAACTATGAGTCCACCTGGCGCTGCATTGACCTGCTACTGAAGTGGAAGCCAGACATGATAGTGGTAGACGAGTCCCAGAAGATTAAGAACGGCAGAGCCAAGCAATCCAAAGCCATGTTCAAACTGGGTGACCAGACCACCTACAAGCTGATTCTGACTGGGACACCCATCACTCAGGGTCCTCTGGATACTTGGTCGCAATACAGATTCCTCAATCCTGACATCTTCGGCAGACGCTACATCAGCTTCCGCGACAGATATGCTACAATGGGGGGCTACGGAGGCTACCAGGTTCTCGGCTATAAGAATCTGGAAGAGCTAGCTCGCAAGGCACACTCCATCGCTTTCAGAGTCACCAAGGCTGAAGCTCTGGATTTGCCAGAGACCACAGACCAGGAGCTCTTCGTCAAACTGTCATCGGAGACGATGGACATATACGAACAGATGGAAGAGGACTTCATGGTCAAGTTCTCAGACACAGAGGTCGCCACCGCTCCTATCATCCTGACCCAGCTGCTCAGGCTGCAGCAAATTACCGGAGGCTTCCTGCCTACTGAGGACAAGGTGGTCAAAGAATTTGACTCTGCCAAACTGAACGCCCTGAAGGACTTACTGGAGGACTTGCCATCCAACAAGAAGGTGGTTATCTTCGCCCGCTTCGTGCCAGAGATTGAAGCCATCCGCAAAGTCAGTCAGTCACTCGGACGGAATCCAGTAACGCTCTACGGAGCCACCAAGGACCGAGGGCAAGTGGTGTCTGACTTCCAGGATGACCCCACTGTGAAGGACATTATAATCCAGATTCAAACAGGTGGACTGGGCATCACTCTGACCGCAGCTGACACAGCCATCTTCTATTCCACCACGTTCAGCTTTGCAGACTACGACCAGGCTAAAGCCAGACTGCACAGAATAGGCCAGCGGAATCCAGTGACCTACATCCATATACTGGCGGAAGGCACTGTGGACGCAGACGTCCTCCAGATATTAAAGGATAAGGGGGACATGGCCACCCAGATTGTTGACAGACTGAAGGGGCTCCGCTCCAGTCCTATCAAAAGTACCAGTACTAAAGTACCACAAAATAAAGTTGGCAAAACGGGCCCCAGACCATTTACAAATCCCAGTCAGTCTCTTATACTGGATAGTGGAGGAGGACATCAGATGGAAATACAGAATCAAATCTCACAGAGAAAGGAATGCAGAAGGCTTCTAGTGGAAGTAGCCAATATGCATCCGGAGACCTATCAGACACGCTATGCTCATCTGGCACCAAATCTGAAAGCCATTATCCAGGAAGCCAACTCAGACCACTTACTGAATGCCCGGGAGATAGCTCTAATAATGAAGGAAGGAGGAATACAGATGATAGGACTGGATAACAAACCCAAGGGAGGCTGGAACTGGGACGAGACCACAGGTAAAATTATAAGGAGGGACGAGGATGGCACAGTAGAGCATCTGGACACAGTCAAGACACTCGAGGAAGCGCAGGAACGAATCAGGCAGTTACAGGACAAGCAACTGGCAAGGCTCGGACTCAAAAATAAAAAGGAGGAAAAGAAAATGTCCAAGAAGTCCAGGAAAGAAGCAAAGGCAGCCCAGAAGACCCAGGAACCCGAGGAAGTCATGGAAGAGGCAGTGGAGGAACTGGAAGAGGTAGTCGAGGAAGAGACCAAGGCCCCGGCTCCCAAGTCCAAGAAAGCCCAGAAGGCCGAGAAGAAGGCAGCCACCAAGACAGAGGCTCCTGCCCCGGAGAAGAAAACCAAGAAGGCAGAGAAAGCCCCCGCCCCGGCAGAGACCAAGGGAAAGGGAACCAAGGCAACTGACGCCACCACCAATGAGGTCTCCGCAAAAGAACTGGCAGCCGAACTGAATATCGACCCCAAGGTCCTCCGGAAGACCCTCCGCGAAATGTTCCCGGACCACGAATCCAAGGAACGCTGGGTCTGGAAGAGAGGCTCCAAAGACCTGGAACGACTGGTCAAGAAGCTCCAGAAAAGCTAGCCACTTTACCAGTCCAACCCGAGATAAGGGGGTTACAGCCTAAAAACTGCAGCCCCCTTATTTTGTGCCTGAAAGTGGCTGTCTGAGGTCCAAATCTAGGCCTCCCAAACTGAGGCACTAATAGTAAACTGCATGCCTGTTCCAGCCTGAACTGACTGGCAGAGGCTCTCAGCCTGTGGACTGGTCCACCAGACTTCCAGGGTGGCTTTTCTGACTAACCCACTTTCTGCAA
>JAQTTS010000132.1 GCA_028710655.1 Dehalococcoidales bacterium | reverse complement strand
GGCTTAACGGCGTCGTCGTCCCAATACCGACGTAGCCATTGGGAGCAACCACTAAAGCGGGAGTGCTTGTCCCAGCGGTCAGTAAGCCGGCAAGAGTTGTTGTGCCTATACCAACTTGTCCGCCGTTGCCCGAAAGCACATACAAGGCCGGGGTACTTGAAGCTCCGGTATAGCTTGCCGATGACGTGCCCACGGCCAGCGTTCCGTAAACGTCGAGGGTATATCTCGGGGTGGTCGTGCCGATGCCGAAGTTGGTGGTAATGGGAGTAAATACTCTTCTCTTCTGGATTCCGCCCGTTCCGTCCGACTCGGCGTATATCCTGAATAATTCCTGGCTGTCGATCTGGAAAGAATAGCTTTCTTCCGTGCCCAAAGCCGCTGAAGCCTCAACCACCGTATCGACGAAAGTGATGGCTCCCGACGAAGAAGCGACCTGCAGAGATCCGATGGACATATCAGCGCCTACGGTTATCGACGGAATGCCAGTATCCACAAAGAAGACGGGCGAGGTGCTTGTTCCTACCGCCAAAGAGCCCCAAACGTCGAGAGCATATCTTGGAGTAGAGGTCGCGATGCCGATTTTCCCGGCGCCGTTCCCGGAATCAACGTAAAGGAGCGGCATATTCTGCCCGCCGTAAGAAGTGGTTGTGCCTACCACAAAATCACCCCAGACATCGAGCGTATATCTTGGAGTGGTGGTCCCGATGCCGAAAATAGCGTCTTGAATAGTGAGATAATCCGGAGTTTGATCGTCAAAAACGAGCCGACCCGCCGCAGCCCCCAAACCGATCCACTTATCATCCTGCATCTGGATATTGCCGGACGAGGCACCTCCGACGGTCAATGTGCCCGTGATGTAAGCGTCTCCGGCCACCGAGAAAAGCGATGTCGGTGTAGTTGTGCCAATCCCCACATAACCTCTTGGGTCAACCACTAAAGCAGGGGTCGTGGTGCCGACGGTTAATAAGCCAGAAAGAGTAGTTGTGCCGATGCCCACTCTTCCGCCGTTACCCGAATCAATGTACAGGACGGGCGTGCTGGCGTCGGTCGAAGTGCCCACCGCCAAATCTCCCAAAACATCGAGTTTATATCTCGGGCTCACCGTTCCCACGCCGACAGTACCCGCAGAAGTGACGATAAACGAATTGGTAACGGAACTATTGACCGTAAAGCGAGCTGAGGGGCTGGAAGTGGCCAAACCAACATTGCCGTCAACCGTCACCACGAAAGACGAAGCCCCAGTCGATACGGTCGAACTGCTGTATTGAGAAAAAGAAATGTCGTCGAAATAATCAATCGATCCAACAGCTTCAGATCCTATGTGCAACCAGGCGAGTTCCGTGGCTGACGCTTGAAAAGTGTGCGTCAATCTCTGCCAGCCGGTTCCGGTCGTATAAACAGTCCAATAAGTTACGGTGTCAGCAGCGTTTTTCAGCTTTAGATAGCTTGTGTTGGTCGGATCCACCCAAGCGCTGACGGTATAATAATTGCCGGCGGTCAAATTTACTCTCTGGTAAAGAAGTCCATATGTCCCAGGCATTATTTTCTGCGCTTTCGCGCCCGAATGGATGTTGGTCGTTTCTTCGGAAAAAGTGGGTGAACCCGCGCCGTACTGCGCCCAGCCAGCGGCAATCCCGCCCGCGCTGAACGTGCTTTCCATACTGCCGTTAGTCAGTAAGTTTGTCCGCGTATTGATCATGCTCGTCAGCAATCCGCCAACATTGGCCATGCCCTGAACGTCCAATTTAGTATCCGGAGTCGTATCTCCGATGCCCACGTATCCCGTATCCGCCATTACATATAAAGAACTGGTGTCTACGATTAATCCTCCCGGGAAAGTTGAGGTGCCGTTGCCCACAATCGTGGTGGTGGCCGACCCCGATCCTATCTGTAATGTCGGGTCAGTAGAACTAAATATAGTTAAAAGTTCACTTGGCCCCGTTGTGCCGATGCCGACGTTACTCGTAGGCATAATACTTATATTGCCGGCCAATGATTCTATAAGTAAGCCACCCGATGCCGTAGAGGCGGATTGAATAAACATTTGATCGGCTACCAAATTGCCATTAGTTACAAAAGAGGCATTATTAACCCCCATCTGACCCGTAAGCCCCGAAGCCTCTAAAAGAAGAATGGCCTTAGCGAGCGTACCAGAAGTAAGATTTTCAAGATGTAAAACAGTTGATAAATTTTGATCTTTTCTAATATCAACAAATTGATCTGGTGTTGCCACCCCGATACCAACGTAACCATTGGGAGCAACAACTAGGGCGGGAGTTGTCGTACCTACGGTTAATAAGCCAGAAAGAGTAGTTGTGCCGATGCCCACTCTCCCGCCGTTACCCGAGTCAACATATAAAATAGGGGTGTCGGTGTCGGTGCTCGTGCCGATCGCCAAGTCTCCCCAAACATCGAGAGTGTATCTCGGGGTGGAAGTGGCGATGCCCATAACGCCGTCGCCTATCCCCTGACGATTGTTAAAACTTACCAATTTTTCGACCTTCCCGCCTATCTTTATCGCCTCGACAACGGGCGTATAGTGAAAATTATTGCCCTGAATATTCAACGACGCGACCGTCCCGGTGGTCCTGATGTAGTAATCGGCATCCGTGGGACCGAAATAGTTGTTAGTGACGTTGATCGAATAAAGACCGGTCGAACCGTTCCCCATATCGATGACCGCATGCCCGTCATCGTAAGCCGATTCGAAATAGTTGTTGGAAATATCCGCCGAAACAATAGTATTTCCGGAAGTTGTCGCAAGGTAGATGGCCGTACTGTACGACTCAAAGGTGTTCCCCCGGATAACCATGTTCGCCCCACCCTCCAGAATTAAAGAAGCATATGTTCCGTTGCCGTTGAAGTAGTTGTTTAAGAATTGGGTGACATTGACTGACGTTCTCGCAGCGCCGCTGTAAAAATTGGAGTTGCTGATGGTGTGGAGGTTCCCGCCGCCGCCGTAGAAATTGTAATGGGTGTATCCCGAAGAATAAATGTTGTCGACATTGCAGTAAGAGCCGGCTAAATTGAATTGCTCAGAGATGCCGTTGCCGTTGAACTGCATATCCCGGACAGTGACATA
The DNA here is from genome assembly GCA_028710655.1 of Dehalococcoidales bacterium. Next base: position 2,992 of record JAQTTS010000132.1, on the reverse strand, counting down.
ATTACCGGTGATATATGGCATTGAGGCTATGGCTCCGGTAGTCGCCCTGATTTCCGTAGTGGAACCACCGCTCGTCCCCCGACCCATACCCTTCAAAATCACGCTGCTCTTGGAAACATTAAGTTCGGTCACCAGATAAATTCCTTCCGGGAAATAGACGGTGCCTCCATCCGTCCCAAGACTGTCGAGGGCGGCGGCAATGGCAGCCGTATCATCGGTCACTCCATCACCCGTGGCCCCAAAAGCCCTGACGTCAATCCATGGCCCCTTGGTGATGAAGTCTTCCGTCCTGGCCGTGCCCCAAACATCAAGAGCGTAAGAAGGAGTAGTGGTAGCAATGCCGACATAGCCAGCATCGTCTATAAACAAAGTACTATTGCCTGCGGTCAAATCGCCCACAAAAGTCGACGAGGCGCCCGTGACTATTCCGTATCCGCCGGTGTACCAATTATTTGTAAGCGTACTCGTTCCGTCTCTTTTCACCACCAAAGCCAATAAGGAAGCTGAAGGCGTTACCACGTCGAGCCGGGAATCTTCCGTGCCTTCGGCATAGACCACGATGTCACCCGCGACGCCGGCTGCGGCAGCATCAGTATATAAAACTAAAACCAGTCTGTCGCCCGCCGCAAATTCGTAAGAAGTAGAGGTTGCAGCGCTGATATTAAAGGATGTTTCTTCGGACGTTAAGACGATACTTGATTCGCTGGTCAAAAGCGCAGTCAATGTTTCGTCGGTGGAACTTGCGAACAGCCTCCAATAAATCGTGTATGGTTTAGTGCCGTTGGTGCTGGCGTGGAAATGAAAAAGATAGGAACCGGGACTCAGCTCCGAGAAATTAGGCTGGCCAGCCTCCGTAATGAATCTGAACAATATCTGATTATTGCCCGTGTCCACGGTCGTTGAGGTGAAAGTGCTCTGAGCTTCAGCGGTTTCATCGGTGTACATGAAATAATTTGAAGAAACACCCGAAGCCGTATCTGAAATATAGTAAGAAATATTAGAAGAGCCGCGGGTATCCACGTATTCTTTGGTGGCTAAATGGGTCGGCTGAATTGGGAAAATGCCCGTGACATAGCTGGCGAAGCTCGAAGTCGCCGAAGAAATGGTGGTTGTAGCCGTGCCGTCGGTAGTAACCCCGATGTCTCCGCCGTATACTGTAAGTTTCTCGGAAGCTCCGGTTGTGCCGATGCCAATCATGCCGCCTTCGCCCGAATCCACATATAAAACCGGAATATTATCCGTCGTCGTACCGACAGCCAAATCTCCCCAAACATCGAACTTGTAGCGAGGAGTTGTAGTGCCGATACCGAGGTTTAAAGTATTGAAATAACTGTTGCCTGCCCCATCGATCTGGAAAGCGACGGTATTGGTCGAGTTCACCACCCTAAATTTATCGGCCAAAATAGTGCCGTTGGTATTAGACCCCCGTAAATAGTGAGTACGAATCTCGTCGGCCGTCAATGCCCTGTTGTAAACGCGCACCTCATCGATACCCCCGTTATAATAATTGCTGCTATTATACATTCCGATGTTGAGGTTCGTAGTGTTTAAGGGTAAGGAAGATATGCCAAATTGAGAACCGATGAAGGCGCCATTAGTATAGGACTGGGCGTCGTCAGAAACGCCATTGATATAGAAATATACCGTTCCCTCGCTGAACGTAACCGCTACGTGTTGCCATTGATTGGGAGTAAGAAGAAGATTGGTCGGGTAAGCACCATATTCAACGGCGCCAGTATAAGATCTAAAACTGAGTTTCAGTTTATTAGAGGTGTAATCGCTCGTGTAATAACGGAATAAGTAAGGAATCTTGGCATCGCCGTAATTTCTCCCGATGATATCCTGAGTGGTGTTCCCCGTATCCGTGGGATAAATCCACGCCTCAACCGTAATTGCTTCGGTGATATCGAATAAAGGATTATAAGCAACGCTGACGTAATCATTGCCGCCGTCGAGGGTCAAACAACTTCCCACCTTGCAGGTGGTAGTCGCCCAGCCTGAACCCGAAGTGGCAACGTTCGTCGGCATGGGAAAATTAACGAAGATACCATCGTTGCCGTAAGGCGACTTGTCATAGGTTTTGTTGGCAGTAGATGAAGTCATGCCTTCGGAAAACGGCAGGTACAAAACCAAACCGTCGTCCGATCCGTAGGTGGGTTGAAAAATGGCGTCCCGGAAAACGAAGCTGGCCGCAGTTCCTTGCGCGTCAAGAATGACGGCGCCCGTAGTGGTCACCGTAGCCGTCATGTAATTTGAATTGTCCCTGACGAGTTTGAGGGTTTCTCCGCTGCCCGACTGGGTGATGGTCAGGCTCGGCGAAGTGCTGGAGGCGGAAATCTCTACCACTCCAGAATAGTTTTGAGCGCCTGTAACCGTCATGTCTCCGGTAATAGTAAGATTGCCGGTTAGGGTTGTTTCTTCTCCGACGCTCAAATTACTGCCGACGTTAAGCGACCCGGTAATGGTCGTATCCCCGTCAATCCTGGTTTTACTGGCAAGATAGATTAAAGGATTCAAAACATTGGTCGATTCAATCACGACCTGCTGGCCGTACATCTGGAGACCGGTGGCTGCGGTCAAAATAACGTTGCCCGAACCCAAAGTCTGCAAAACAATCTCGCCGTTTTCTTGATAGATCTTCGGGGAGCTAACCGGCTCTGACACATAGATTGTCTGAGAAACCACGCCGCCCGGCGCATACAAGCGTTTACCGATTTCTTCCTCCAGATAGCTCATGTGCGCCCTGACTTCGGCCAAAGAAGTATCGTCAATTTTGGTGACTTGCTGAATGGTCTCTCTCGTTATCTCTTTGATGGGTTCGACAACCTGAGAAACCTCAACCCTTTTGACGATAACCCCTTCTCCTAGCTCTTTCGGTATCACCTCTCTCCAGGGCAAGGTAAGGAATTTGTATGATTTGACGGCGAGGTTATAGGCTTGGACGAAAGGCTCCCCCATTGAACGAACCAACCTCATGGTTTCTGATTTGAGC
>JAQTTS010000131.1 GCA_028710655.1 Dehalococcoidales bacterium | reverse complement strand
CGCGTATGCGCTGGCGCTCCTGCAGGCGGGCTATCTCTGTGTCGTGATGGTTGACCTTGTCGGTCATATCCTTCACGCACTTGTCCACGGAGTCAAAACGCTTGGTGTTGTCCGTCTCGATCCTGTCGAGACGCTCGCGAGTTTCCCGCTGCCAGTCCTTGCGGATCTCCACCTCGCTGGCCATCAGGGTGGAAAGGCCGGCCACCTGCGTATTAAGCTCACCCTGGTTCTTGGAGACATCCATGACCAGCTGGCGCATGCCGGGTACTTTCTCTGGGCTTGCATCCTCAGGGTCGTCATCGAGGGCCTTCTTGAACTCCTTGCTGACTTCCTTGTGCACCTGGTTGCCCACGGCATCCTTGATTATCTTAGCTGCTACTCCGACAACGATTATCGACGTTCCGAGTACCGTTCCGACGAAGGTACCAAGTGATTCTTCCATGTGATGTACTCTCGTTCTACTTGCCTTTTACAAGTTTCCATATTACAAAGGCGGAGAACACCGCCAGCAGTGCTACCAGACACCATTCCACTCTCATACCGTGACATGCCCCGCCAGGGTTATGTCCCACCCATCGGAGACGGAGTCCTCCACGATCTGTTCAAAAGCCTCCTTGCTAAACCAGTTTTCTGAACCGTCCAGGTTGGGATAGTACCCTCCGGCTATTCTGTAAGAGTCAGCCGTGACTTCCATGACAGTCACGTAGAATTCAGGAGGAGAAGCCGGGTTATACCAGCGCAGGATGTCGCCGGCCTTGTAGGCATCTTTTGGCTTGAAGGCGCCGACCGCTTTCAGCACCAGCAGGCCGCCGCCGATCCCGATGCCGGCAATGATTAACCCTCCCCAGTCGACGCCTTCTTTAGCCATGGCTATGCTTCCTCCGTCTTTTGAACTCCTTTTTTATGGCTGAGCCGGCCTGGTAGAGCCCGGATGCCGACAGCCCGGCGCTGATGCCGAAGATGACCGATGGCACGATGCCCACACTCTGCCAGACTCCAATGGGCACGTTAACCGCCAGCCCCACGCCCAGGTAGGTCAGATAGTCCCATTTCAGCGGCGCCTGCCCTGTAGCCGGGTTCGTATAGAAGGACCTGACGATATGTGCCAGTGGCTGCACGAGAGCCGCCGTTGAGGCCAGGGTGATTGCCGGGATTGTCGAGTCCATATTTAAGGTATCTCCACGTGTTCGATGAGCACAGGGCCCAGCGCCCGCAGCTCCGAGAAGGTGAAGTACTCCTGAGGCCCCACGTCCGGCCAGATACCCGGTGAGAGCCCGTAGATCTGATCATTTGTGTCGATGCCGGTCACAGTGTAGACCTTTGCTCCCTCGGGCGAAGGCACGCTCAGCACGTCCCCCAACTTCCAGGTCGACTTGTGGAATATCTTGTACGCCAGAGCGAATAACCCAGCGCCGATCCCCAGTCCGGTAAGCAACGCCCACCCAACATATCCACCCTCTGCCTTATTATTTTTAGGCAGCGTCGTTACTACCACATCTGGCTCCTCTCCCAGCTTCCGGATGCGTCTGTAGCCAGCTACAGCCATTTCTGAAATTCCTTACACCGTTATGCTCGGCGTATAGGTAACCAGTATTATTTCCGTGTTTGCGACAGCTATACCGGGAGCGACGACATCGTGGGCGATAAGCACCGGGTAGATGTGGCCGCCAAGAGCGCTTACATGGCAGCATCCTAGCGATTGTATACCCACCTCATTTACGGTGATGGCTCCGCCGCTGTTGTTGGTAAAAAACTTTCGGATATCAAAGCTGGCGTTGGGGTTGGCTATGACCAGGTTAGTTACCTCTGTGCCACCATGCTCGAACTCGCCCTGACTGCGGCCGTATTCGGTGAAGTAGCGGCATCTCTGAGAGGTTGTGGTCCATGTAGCGCCGCTATTGGGACTTAAGTGAAAATTCGAGTAGCCGTCGGCCTGTATCCATCCTGCCCGATACGCGAAACCGGTTGAGTCGTATCTCCAGCCATAGCTGTTACCGGCAGCGCCTCCAACGGTTCGAGCTACAATGTAATACCTATGCCCGGCATACAGGTCAACAGGAGTGCCAAAGGCGCAATTCACCACGGCTCCGGGTGCGGCTCCCAACCCCGCTGCGGCTACTGTACCTGTTGCCAGCACGACATCACTGGGGCCCATGTTGCCACCTGCTGCGTTGAACTTGTACCCTCTAATTTCAACTGTCAGGTCATTGGGCGGGGCTCCCACTTTATACAGTTTTAAGTCCACCGACCTACACTGGTGGTCGGTCTGTGGTATAAACTGCTGGGCTTTCCACAAGACATCATAGATCAAATCGCCGGCATCATCAGTGGTAAAAGATTCAAACGCGACATCCCCCCCATCAGCCGCTCTGCGGCCATGGCCGATTCTGCGTCCAAGCCTTTTATCTGTGGGCGTAGCCGCCGTGTTGTCCGTTCCTACCTGAATACCATACGAGCTTCCCGGCCCGAACATATATTCATTCCAGTTGCCAGAAACAGCCAGAGTAGCCGAATGGCCAGAGGGGGCGACTACCCGGTTAAGCCCAAGAGTGTAACCCAATGTAGCCGGACCAGATTCCGTATCTATCGGCATTATAGTTCTGTCCACATTGGTAGGGCCTGCATAAGGGGCAGCCGAGGTAAACTGCAAGTGCGAGGTATATAGCATCTGCAGCATTCCCAGCGTCCAGGAGCGAGAAGGCTGACTACGTTCCTCCAGCAGCTTCCAGTTACGGTCGAAGCGTTTTAGATTCAGCATTGTTTTCATTAAATTACTCCCTGCAGGCGATAGTTAATCGTTAGGGTCTGTCCGTTCGGTACGGCAATTCCTCCGCCAATGACATCCCTTATCGTCATAAAATACTTATTAAATGGTGCTAAAGTTGACCAAATATTTGTCAGAACGTACAGTCCAAACTCTGTTGGAGTTATCGCTCCACCAGAGGCATTTGCGAGGTTTCGGGTTATCGTGAACTGGCTCGTGGTGGGATCGGCGGAGGGTGCTCCGAATGTGACTGCCGAGTATTGCAGCCTGCCAGCCGTAGGGGGAGCGGCATCGTGCAAGATGATATTCCCAAGAGCCCTGTCGCTGATGGTTGGGGCTACCGCTCCGGTACCACACACGATTCCGTATAGGATGCTGCCTATACCAGCGCCGGATGAGAATAGTGTGTAATGGTCATATATGTAGTTTGTAACGCCGGATACGTCTACCACCGGTTGACTGGAACAATGTCCCGGAGCTGACATCTGGATAAATAACAGCCTGATGAACTGCTCCGTGAAGCTCTCTGACGCCTTTGGCCCTATCCGATTTGTGACCTCTTTGGTTTGCGTGTCCCAGACTATCAGCTCTATCGTCGGCCCGAGGTCACCGGGTAGATGAATCTCCTTATCAGGATGACCCACCCCGATGTTATCGGCCCCCAGCCTGTTGAGTTCGGATACTTTATCCATGATTCGCTCCTAAATGTTCATTTCCCACCAGGACTGTGTGCCCTTGGGCTGCGTGACGATGTTCACGAAGTTGGTTACCTCGATGCGTACCCAGTACAGGTTGTAGCCGGATATGACACTGAGGGCCCAGTCCGCCTGCGGGGTGTGCTGCCAGTATTTCAGCCCGGAGGCCTGGAACTGTGCCGTGGTTTCTACCTCATCGACGCAGTTTACCCAGGCTCCGTTCCAATACTTCATCACCAGGGTCCAGTTGCCGGCCCCTGCGGTCCCGATATTGAGGGGGAACTTGTCAGCCTTGTAATACGCTCCCAGCATGTAGGCATCGCCTACTGCCGGAGCCGCAGGCAATAGGGTCATGTCGTTGGCTGCCCCGCTCTTCGCTGCTGCTGTCTCATTCGTGAGGACGCCGCCATCATCAGCTACCGCGCCGTCTATGAGCTGCTGAACACTCCATGCTCGCGCAAATGCCCCTGTCTTGCTGATGTTCTGGTCGGCCACCGCCAGCACTGATTCAGCATCCGTCAGGGCAATGGTCGGGTCGATGCGCTTGACGTTGCTGGCCGGAGCATCCAAGTACTCTGTTATGAGGGTGGTATTCAGGTGCCCGCCCTCTGCTATCGTGTGGTCAATCGGAACCACGGCCTCGGCGTTATATAGGTCGATAGGAACAGGCAAATACCTGTTGAGTACGCCGCCGCCAGGAGACCAGGTAGGGATATGAAGCGGGCCCGCCGAGGTCAGCACCAGGCCAATAGCCCCCGGCTGAAGTCTGACTAGGACGGTATCTCCACGCACTACGAGGTCGCCCTTGGCCATGGCGGCCGCGAGCTGCTTGATGTTCGTGATGCCCTTTGTCGCCCAGTCTTTGTTGGCGTCTATCTGGAGGGACGACAGTTTGTTTGGAAAGAGTAATCCCATATCACGCCCAAACTGGGTCTGCGCCCAGACCCTGTGTTGTGAACATCATCCCTATGGCGCCCGGGCTGATTTTGACAATCCGGGTACCATCGAAGAAAATAAGGTCACCCTTCGTCATTCCGGCCGCCACCTGCTGGATATTTGTGATGCCGTATTCTTCCCAGGCTTTTTCTACATCCACGGCCATCTTCGATATGCTGGGCCTGAACAGAAGACTGCTGTTCAACATCGGCACTACATCGCCTCCAACAGATAGTCATAGCTGACCGCCGCACCGTTGTCGGCGATATTGTCCGATTGTACGGTTACCCGCAGGGCGTTCTTGATTCCAAAGGTGCTGTTGATTATCGGTATGCCGGGAGGATCTGTCGCTACATTGAAGGTCGTCGCCAGCGGGATCGGGTAAATCTGGCGCTGGACGCCGTTCACGTCAATATAGAGCCTGATAGTGATGTTGCCTATCAGAGCGTTGATGCCGATGGTCAGGTTGTGCACCTTATACCGGGTCAGCGCCGCCCCGACAGTGCATAGCGTCTGTTCGGCGGCCTGCCAGTTGGCTGCCAGGTTGCCGTTGGTTCCGGGGACACCAGCTGAGTTGAAGATACGGGCCAGCGAGGGATGAAGAATCAGCATCTCGTCGCCGATCGCCACGGGGACCGTGAAGGCTGCCGCCACGAAGTTCCCTGTGGCCGTGCCATATCCGGTGATGGCCCGCAGCTCCGCCTGGGGAGCAGCTCCACCGCCGCCGGCGTCACGGAAAACAAAAGCATAGTACGGATTGGCTCCGGACAGGTCGATGAACTTGTTTGCGCCCATCCCTGAAAGGGCCGCGATAGTGAACTGGTTGGCCCCAGGGACATCCGTGACAACACCGTAGTAATAGAGGCCCTGGGTACGGGTCATATAAGGATTCACCACGGCCAGAATAGCGGCGCTGACATTGGCGATGCTCGGATGGAGAAGATAGACGCTGTCGCCTACTGCCAAGGGTACGGTAAAAGCTACATGCGTGATCCGGCCAGAGCTCGTGTCGTAAGCTGTAACCAGCTGGCTCTCGCCCTGAGGAGCTGCAGCGAGGCCTCCGATGTCACGGACGACGTAGACGGTCCATCCAATGAAGAAGCCTGCCCCCTGGCCGGCAAGGCCTGGAGCTGTGAAGGAGGTCGGGCTGGTCCATGCCGTTACTTCAGCATCGAATACCAGCCCGCGGAGGACCTGTTGAACACCTATAGCTGTTGTCATGGCTACATCCTTTCACAGGCTATCGCCACGCCACAGCCTGCCACGCTGGCGGCTATCCAGATGTCGTTCACGTCATCTATCTGGAACGGTATAGGCTCATTAGGGACCAGCGGGTAGCTTTGTCCCGACTGAAGAATACCGATGCTCTCGCCTATGAATATCAGCGATCCCAGGGGATTCAGCGGCACAGGCAAGGCCTTGATTGTGACGCTGAAGCCTTGAGGAACAGCCATGCTGGGCAGCTGCACGTACATCGCCGGTGAGGGCGGCATGGCGAGCGCCATCGGCACAATCAGCCTCGCCGTCATTATGCCTTTGGCGCTTGGCGACCAGCACAGCACTGACGTACCTGGCAGGTTTGGCATATCCCTGACAATGCCGAGCCCCACTCCGGGGGCCCGGCCGCAGTCATTAACCATAGGTCACCGCCTTTAGCGTTCTTCGATGGTGCAGCGCACCAGTATGCCGGCGGTCCCT
>JAQTTS010000130.1 GCA_028710655.1 Dehalococcoidales bacterium | reverse complement strand
CGGCAACCGGATATCCTAGGCGCCCTGGTCAGAGCAGCCCAAGCCTGCTATGATATGGCAGTCATCTACGATACCCCCTTCATCTCCGGGAAGGATAGCCTCTATAACGAGTTTGAAGATGAGGGTAAGGTTATCTCTATCCCCCACACCCTGCTCATCTCAGCAATCGGCGTGATGGACGATGTTAACCGGGCAGTATCAATGGACTTTAAAAATTCCGGCAACCTGATTTACATTGTCGGCACCACCTGGAACGAGATGGGCGGCTCGGAATACCTGAGGCTCTATCATCTTACCGGAAATAGCGTGCCCCGGGTAAGACCGCATCAGGCAAAATGGCTGATGGAGCGGCTCGCCACGGCCACTGCAAAAGGACTGGTCAGGGCCTGCCACGACTGTAGCGAAGGCGGTATCGGGGTAGCCGTCGCCGAGATGGCGTTTGCCGGAGGGCTGGGCGCGCTGGTTCACCTGAAGCACGTACCCCTGGGTGAGCCGGTGAACCGGGACGATTTCATCCTATTCTCGGAATCAAACAGCCGTTTTCTGGTCGAGGTGGCACCCGATGATGAAGAGCAGTTTATCGAGATTATGAAGGAGAGTATTAACCTGGCCTCTATCGGTCAGGTTACCGACTCTGAGACCCTGGAAATCTACGGTCGGGGTGGTAAACGGGTTCTTGAGCAGAAAATCAACGAACTCAAGGAGGCCTGGCAAAAGCCGATCCGTTGGTAGCAGCAGATGACTAAGGTAAGAACGTTGATACTACGCGGCCCCGGAACCAACTGCGATGCTGAAACAGCATTTGCCTTTCAGCGGGCAAGTGCTGATGTGACCTCGACCCACATCAATCGGTTAATCCGTCGTGAAGTACTGCTCTCCGACTACCAGATATTTGTCATCCCCGGCGGCTTCACCTACGGCGACGATATCAGCGCCGGAAAGGTGCTTGCCAATGAGCTCAAACTAAATCTGGGGCAGGATATCCGCAGTTTTATTGATAGGGGTGGCCTGATACTTGGTATCTGCAACGGTTTTCAGGTTCTGGTTAAGGCCGGTTTTTTGCCCGGCGGAGACGGCGGAGAGCAGCCGATAACTCTCTCCACCAACGATTCCGGCAGGTTCGAGTGCCGCTGGGTATACCTCAAGGTGAATAAGAACAGCTCCTGCGTTTTTACCGAAGGTATTGACCGCATGTACCTGCCAGTGGCTAACGGCGAAGGAAAGGTAGTCACCATCGGAAACGCACTGCCGGATTTGAGTGTAGTTCTTACCTACTGCGATGAATACGGAAACAGCAATCCCGAATATCCCGACGACCCCAGCGGCTCCGAAGGACATATCGCCGGCATCTGTGACACATCAGGACGCATCTTTGCCCTGATGCCACACCCCGAGCGCCACATTCGCGGCACCCAGCACCCGCGCTGGACCAGAGAGGGAGCCGCGAAAGAAGGGGACGGATTTTCAATTTTTCTCAACGCCGTCAAGTGGGCCAAGGGGATATAGAGAGACCAGCCTCGTCAGTTGCCCGGTTCCATTTTCACAGCAACGCTTCCGTACGAAAACCTGAAAAACGTTTACATTTACCCGTTTTTCTGCCGCCGTGTTGCCGGGACAGCAAATTATCCCGAGAGAGCACTGTTTAACTCAAGCTCCAGGCGGCCCTTTGCGATGCCGGAGTCGATTATCGCCCAGGGCAATCTCTGACCGGTATGCCATGTCTGGTGAGCATAGAAATCAACATCCGGCTGGCAACTTGCCACCGCCCTACGCCAGCCGGATAGCGACACCTCTTCCAGAGCAGCCAGCACCCCGGCCACATCGGCGCCGCCGCGGGCGAAGACCGCCTGAACCTCGCTCCAGGCCGGGCTTTCGCTATTGACCTTAATACCCCTCGGCTGCAGGCTGTTCTTGAGCCGAGACAGCCGATGATTCAAGACAGCCAGCGGAGCCATCGGCAACCACTGTAAGGGCGTGCTTGCCTTGGGCACAAAAGGGGCAGCTTTGACAATGACACGTGCGCCGCTTTGCTTACGGTCAAGGATGCCCTTACTGCTGATGACAAGCCGGACAATCTCTTCGATATCCTCATCGGTCTCCGAAGGCAGACCAATCATAAAGTAGAGCTTGAGCTGCTTCACCCCCGTCTCGGCAACCATATCTATCGCTTTCAGGATATCGTCTTCGGAGATTCCTTTTTTGATCAACCGGCGCAGGCGCATAGAACCGGCCTCCGGAGCAAAGGCAATGGTCTGTGCTTCCCCGCCGGCCAGCTCTCTCAACAGTATGCGGGAGAGAGGCTTCATTCGCAGCGAACTCAAAGACAGTCCGGCTCCCAGTTGCCGCAATCTGACCGCTATCTCTTCTATTTGCGGATGGTCGGCAACAGCCGGTCCAACCAGCCCCAAACGCCTCCGGTATCTAAGCCCTTCCTCAGCCTGGGCTATCAGGCTGGCCATAGAGCGAAAACGCACAGGGCTAAAGGTACTGCTGACCATACAAAAACGACACCCCCAGTTGCAACCCCGCCCCACCTCAAGCAGGTATAAATCACCCAGTTCGGTATCTCCGGTAACTATAGTAGAAGCAACCGGAAAATCATCCAGGTCACCTGCCCACCGGCGGACTACCGGATTTGCCGGTGGGCACTGCGGTACATAGATGCCCGGCAGCAAAGATAACGCCCTAAGCAGTTCAGGCCGCCCGCCACCGAGACCATCAGCCAGGACCGGCAGCATAGTCGGTACAATCGGCTCCCCCTCACCGATACATAACAGGTCAAAGAACGGCGATAGGGGTATCGGATTAGCCGTGACGCAGGGCCCTCCGGCAATAACCAGGGGGTGTCTTCCATCGCGGTCGCCGGCATAGAGCGGGATACCACTCGCCTTAAGAATCTCCACCACATTGATATAATCGACTTCATAGCTGATGGAAAAGGCAAGCACGGCGAAATCGGTCAGCGGCCGCTGCGATTCCAGACTAAAGGGAGACAACCGGCGGGCCTGATGCTCTCTTTCCCGAAAAACCCTCTCACAAACGACCCCGCCATAGCTATTGAGGAGACGATAGAGGGCATGCAGCCCCAGGCAGGACATGGCTACATAATAGGAGTTGGGATAGACGAGGGCAATAGGAATCCTGCCTCCCCAGTCCCTGATAACGGCACCCTCTTCCCGGGAAAGCCGACTTCTTGCCTTTTTGATCTCATCCCAAATCATAAAGCTACTTACCAGGATTGATTACTTCCAGCAGCTACTGAGGAAACGGGGGGATTATCGCTACTGCTCGCCTACTCTAATGAAGGGTGGAAACCCATCGGTGGCTTGTCGGGCTCGACGGCTTCGGTCAGCTTGCCGAACTTGGCCTCGTATTTGTTCAGGTTATCTTTAAGAGCGGAGACCATCCTTTTCATATGGCCGGGGCTGATGACCACGCGCGCCGTCACCGAACCGGCCGGTGGGGTCACCATCATAAAATCCAGAATGAATTCCTCTCTGGTGTGGGTAACGAACATGTTATTGGCGTACACCCCACCCCGGAGAGCCTCCGGGAAGGCAATCTTTATCTGCTGCTTGTTAGCCTTTTCATCCATTCCGCATCTCCTTATGGTAATAGGACTTCATACTCTAACACTTGGTATAGCCGCAGCTCGGACAGACGAAGCAGCCCTCCTGATAAACGAGCAGGTTACCACAATCCGGACACTGCCCGGCCAGGTTCTTGACCAGGCCGTAGTCTTCCAACCTCGGTTTACCATCGTAGCCGGTGGTATGCTTCTCCAGTACGCTGGCAATGGCATCGGCACAGGAGAGAATAGATTTGCCCTGCTCCCAGGCAATGGACGGACAGCGAATGCCGCGCAGTTGTCTTACTATCGAGGCGACATCGACGCCGGAGCGTAAGGCCAGGGAAATCAACCGGCAGATGGCCTCAAGCTGAGCTGAGGCACAGCCTCCGGTCTTACCCAGACTGGAGAAGACCTCACAGATACCCTGGTCATCCGAGTTCACCGTGACGTAGAGATTACCGCAGCCTGTGGTCACTTTCTCAGTAACGCCTGAGGTCGTCTTGGTCCGCTTTCTGGGTACCAATACCTTACTTTCGACCTTCTTCGTCTTGCCCGTGGTCAACACCTGTCCCTCCCGGCTGCCGTCCCGGTAGATGGTTATCCCCTTCAGCCCTTCCTCATAGGCCATCCTATAGACACTGGCAATATCTTCAGGAGTAGCCTCCTTGGGGAAATTGACCGTTTTGGATACCGCATTGTGAGTAAACCTCTGAAAAGCAGCCTGCATCTTGACGTGCCAGTCTGCCTTTATGTCGTGAGCGGTAACAAAGGTTTTCTTGATATCATCCGGAACACCCTCAATACCACGGAGGCTGACCCCATCGGCCAGCTTACGCATAAGCTCTTCAGAATAGAATCCCCTCTTTTTGGCCACCTCCTCAAAGCATGGGTTTACCTCGATGAACTGCTCACCATCCAGAATATTACGCTTGTAGCTCAGGGCAAAAAGGGGCTCGATGCCGCTTGAGCAACCGGCGATAATACTCAGTGTGCCGGTGGGGGCGATGGTGGTACAGGAAGCGTTCCTTAACCTTGGCCCGGAGGGGACATCATAAATACTGCCGTCAAAAGCGGGGAAGACCCCCCGCTCAGCGGCCAGCTCCTCCGATGCCCTCGCCGACTGCTCGGTGACAAACTGCATGATATCAGAGGCGACCTTCAGCGCCTCCTCCGAGTCATAGGGAATATCCAGCTTGATTAACATATCGGCAAATCCCATTACCCCGAGGCCGATCTTCCTCGTCTTTTTGGTCATTTCCTCGATGGCGGGCAGAGGAAACTTGTTAACCTCAATGACATCATCCAGAAAGCGCACTGCCGTCCTGATTACCTCCTTCAGATGGGGATAATCAATCCGGTAGGACCCGTCACGGAGAATTAACATGCGTGACAGGTTAATCGAGCCCAGATTGCACGATTCGTAAGGGAGCAGGGGCTGTTCGCCACAGGGGTTAGTGCTTTCAATCCTGCCCAGTTTCGGGGTAGGATTATCCTCATTAATACGGTCAATGAAAACAATGCCCGGGTCCCCGGTCTTCCAGGCCATGCTGACCAGCTTGTCGAACACTTCCTTGGCATTGAGCCTACCGGATACCTCTCTGGTATGCGGATTTACCAGGTTATAGTCGGTGCCAGCCTTGACCGCCTCCATGAATTCACCGGTCACCGCTACCGAGATATTAAAGTTGGTCAGAGAGGCAAGGTCTTCCTTAGCCGTAATAAACCTCAGAATGTCGGGGTGGTCAATACTGAGGATACCCATATTCGCCCCGCGGCGCATCCCGCCCTGTTTGATAACATCAGTAGCGACATCAAAGGCACGGATAAAGGAGACCGGACCGCTGGCGACGCCACCGGTAGAGCCTACTCTATCATCCTCCGGCCTGAGTCTGGAAAAAGAAAAACCGGTCCCGCCGCCACTCTTATGAATCAGGGCAGTATTTTTCACGGCATCAAAGATGGACTCCATTGAGTCCTCAACAGGGAGGACGAAGCACGCAGAGAGCTGGCCCAGTTCCCGACCGGCATTCATCAGGGTAGGGGAATTAGGCAGGAACTGGAGGCTGATCATCAACCGGTAGAACTCCTCCTCAATTACCTTGGCGTCAGCCTCAGGGTTATAGATAAGCTCAGCCAAGGCAATCGCACCGGCTACCCGGCGAAACATATCCTCCGGAGTTTCAACAACACAGCCCTTGGCATCTTTCTTCAAGTACCTCTTCTCCAGGACACGGAGGGCATTCTCGGTAAGACTGACCCCGCTTAACGACTTGATCTCCGGCTTAACCGTATCAGCTTGCATTTCGGGTGTGACCTCCTCCTTGGGTATTGACTCTTTACCTTTGTCTTTCAGTTCCTTACTGGCCAGTATTTCATCCACCACAGCCTGAATTTCAGGACCGCTGGGCAGGCGCGGCAGCTTGCGCTGAGACCGGGGCACCAGGTCTTCCATCCCGGGCAGGGGCTGTTCCGCAGCGGAGACGGGCCTCAGCTGCTCCAGACGCGCAATGACCTGCGCGGTGAGCTGCTCGACTAAACCACGATCAGCAATGCCCATC
>JAQTTS010000129.1 GCA_028710655.1 Dehalococcoidales bacterium | reverse complement strand
CTGCGGCACGAGATATATGGACGAAGAATTCTTGAGGGTGACCAATGGTGGCAAAGACCCTATCGATCCCAAAAAGGTAAGGCCGCATCTTTATGATGCCTCTATGTTCAATACGCCTTCCAGTGAAATAGCGGCACGCTATCAGCTAAAGAGTATTTGTGCCACCGTATCTACCGGTTGTACTGCCGGTACCGATGCCGTGGGTTTTGCCTATGAAGTTATCCAGGACGGGTTGGCCGATGTCATGATTACTGGTGCTGCTGAGGCGCCTCTCTGTCCGATAACCTTTGCTTCCTTTGATGTCTTGAATGTAATCTCAGCGAGAAACGATGAGCCGGAAAAAGCTTCCCGGCCCTTCGATAAAGAGAGAGATGGGTTTGTCCTCTCGGAAGGGTGTGGCATTCTGGTTCTGGAGGAACTGGGACATGCTCTGGGCCGCGGCGCCAGTATCTACTGCGAAATCAAAGGTTTCGGCACCTGTTGCAATGCTTACCATATGACCGACTTGCCTGCCGATGGTGATAGTATGGTCCCTTCTATCAAGCTTGCCTTAAATGATGCCGGGCTGCTCCCGGAGAATATCGGGTATATCAATGCCCACGGAAGCTCCACCAGGCAGAATGACGTGTTCGAGACGAATGCCTATAAGAAGGTCTTTGGCAGCAGGGCTTATCAGATTCCGATAAGTTCTCTTAAGTCCATGATCGGTCATCCCCTGGCGGCCGCTAACAGCATCGAACTTGTTGCCGGTGCCCTCACCTTTGAGACCGATATCCTGCCGCCGACGATAAACCAGGAAGTTTCTGACCCGGATTGTGATCTGGACTATGTTGCCAATAAAGCTCGTGAAAAAAGGGTTGATTACATCTTGAAGACCAGCAGCGGTTTTTCCGGCGTCCATTCCTCAATGATACTGGGAAGGTGGAACTCGAATTGAAAAGAGTGGCTGTTACCGGGGTGGGCATAGTAGCCCCTCCTGGAGTGGGTAAGGAAAGGTTCTGGCAGAATGTAAGGGAGGGGAAGTCATTCGTTTCTCCTATTACCAGATTCGATGCTTCAGCTTATCCTTCACAGGTGGCCGGGCAGGTTAAAGAATTGGACACGGGTCACCTTTCTCCCCGTCTCTTGAAGAAGATGGACCGGTTCTCGGTGATGGCTCTGGTAGCTACTGAGCAGGCCCTGAAGGACGCCGGTATAGATTTGGCTAAAGAAGACCCTTATAGCGTAGGCGTTTTCCTGGGTAATACACTGGGAGGGTGGCTTATGCAGAGACAGAGCTGCGTGATCTCTATCAGGAAGGCAGGAATGGGGTAAGCCCTTATAATGCCAGTGCCTGGTTTGCCGCTGCTCCCCAAGGCCAGATCTCTATTTGTTACGGCATTAAGGGGTATAGTAAGACGGTGGTTGCCGACCGGGCCGGTGCTTTGATGGCTATTGACTGTGCGGTAAGGGTAATTAGAAACAATAAAGCAGCTATTGCTCTGGCTGGAGGCACTGAAGCACCGGTTACTCCCTACGCATTGCTCTGCTGTACCACGGAGGGCTCCCTTTCCCAGGGTCCTTATCGTCCCTTCGATAAGGAAAGGGACGGTTTTGTTATCGGTGAAGGGGCGGCAATCGTAACTCTGGAGGATATGGATTCCGCTCGAAGCAGGGGCGCGACTGTCTACGGGTTGATTACCGGCTTCGGAACTTCCTGCGATGGCACTCACCGTATCACGCCGGATAAGGATGGTAGAGGGCTGGCCAGAGCGATAAAGGCTGCCCTGGATAGTGCCGGTTATCAGCCCGGTGATATTGATTACATCTGTGCTGACGGTGCGGCAACCGAACTGGGGGATGTCAGCGAAACAAGAGCAATCAAGACAGTATTCGACAGTTATGCGGCGGAGATACCGGTCAGCGTCCCGAAGTCCATGTTTGGGCACCTACTGGGGGCATCCGGTGCCGTTGACCTGGTCGGTACCCTGCTGACTATGCAGGAGGGGGTTATTCTGCCCACGATAAACTACCGGACAGAGGACCCGGAGTGCAACCTGGACTATGTGCCGAATAAAAGTCGGCCTAAAGAGATTAATCGTGCCATTATTATCTCGCGCGGTCGGGGAGGCATAAATGCTGTCCTGGCCGTAGAAAGGAGTTAGCGGTTATGGCGAATGTCGAAGAAAGGGTGAAAGATTTTTTTGCCAGGTTTCTTGACGTGAAGCCTGCCGAGATTACTCCGCAGGCAAACCTGAGGGATGACCTAAAAATGGACTCAACGGAGATGGTGGAATTGGTGGTGGCTTTAGAAAAGGAGTTCAGCATTCATCTCAAGGATGGTGAGATTACCAACAGAAATTGCGTCGACGACGTGTTAAAGACTGTTGGAGTGAAGCTGGGATAATGAGAATTATTGACCTGAGTCTCCCTATCGATGACGGTGTTTTGGAGCCCCACCCGGTTAAGATAAAGAGGTGGGGACATAGGGATGGCGGAGACCGTTTCGGCCGGATTTGGGCGAAGTCTCATGGGATAAGAGGGATTCTGGGCTATATTACGGGACGGGAGCGGATTACGCGCCATTCCTTCAGGGACGGTGCCTTCCTGTCCCTGGAATGGGTCAGAGCGGCGGTCCATAGCGGCACTCACCTTGATGCGCCCTATCATTTCGGGCCTCTTTCCGAAGGAAAAGAGGCTAAGAAGATAGAGGATATACCTATCGAGTGGTGCTATGGTAACGGAGTGGTCCTGGACTGTTCTCAAAAAGAGCCGGGAGGGCTTATTGTCAGGGAGGATATAGAGAGAGCTCTCGACAGCATTCGGTATGAGATAAAGCCCATGGATATTGTCCTTATACGTACCGACGGTGATAAGTTATGGGGAACTCGGAAATACTACTCCCATTTTGTCGGGGTGAGTCGGGAGGCGCTTGCCTATATTCTGGACTTCAAGGTAAAGGTGGTCGGGATCGATACCTTCAGTTTTGACCGCCCGCTCAACAGGATGGTGGCCGATTTTCTGAAGACGAAGGATAATTCTCACCTCTGGCCGGCTCACTTCTACGGCAGGGAAAAGGAGTACTGCCATATCGAGAGGCTGGCCAACCTGGATAAGATTCCCTCTCCCTATGGTTTCCGGCTGGCCTGTTTCCCGATACAGATAAAAGGGGTAGGTGCTGCTGCGGTAAGAGCGGTCGCTATTATTGAATAAAAAAGGAGGCAGGAATGGGACATACGGTAAACTCTATTCTGATTGAGGCGCCCTACGAGCGGGTCTTCGATATCTCCAATGATATCGGGCGGTGGACGGAGCTGTTCGGCGGTGAGTACAAAGAGGCCAGGGTGCTGAAACGGGAGGGTAACAAAATCACCTTCCAGTTGACCGATGCTGATGGTAATTCCTGGCAGTCCTTCCGTCTCCTCTTTAAAGACTATTACTTTACCTATGCCCAGAAGATGGAGCCGGCATTCCCCTTCAAGTATATGAAGATTATCTGGCTCTATACTCCTACCCCGGCAGGGGTAAACCTGACCTGGGTTCAGGATTTCACCATGGCGAATGGAGCGAAATTTAATGACGAACAGGTTGAAGGCTTCATCAATAAGCATTCCCGGGACAACCTGCAGATATTCAAGAGGGTGATAGAGAAAGAGGCGGGAGGTAAGGGATGAGCGGACTGAGAGGTAAGACCGCTATCGTTACCGGGGCGAGTCGGGGTATCGGCGGAGCGCTCGGGGCGGCGCTGGCCAAGGAGGGGATGGACCTGGTGCTTGCCGCGCGTGGCCGAGCGGTGCTCGAAGAGACTGCCGCAGGGCTGTCCCGTAAATATAATGTGCGGGTAATTCCGGTAGCCTGTGATGTTACCCGGCAGGAAGACCTGGAGAATCTGGCCGCTACCGCCATCAGGGAGTTCAAGAAGGTAGATGCCCTGATCAACAGCGCCGGGGTAAGCAGCCAGTACCCTTTTCAGGAACAGCCGCTCGAAGACATCGCTAGGCTGATGTATACCAATTACTTCGGGGCGGTGATGCTGACCCGTCTCATGATCAACCATTTCATCGAAAACAAGAGCGGCGCCGTCATCAACATTACCTCCGGATCAACCCTGGTAGACCCGCCGCCGAGAAACTTCATCGTTTATTCCTCTCTGAAGCGGGCGCTGAATGCTTTTAGCAAGGGGCTTTTCTGGGAGTTGAGGGACCAGGGTATCAAGGTAACCTCGATTATGCCCGGGGTGACCGATACCGCCCTGACCGGAGGGCTGGCCGAGATTTCGGTGGACCGGTCGCGTCTGATGCAGACCGGGGTGATAGAGGATGCCGTCAAGTTTGCTCTCTCCGTACCGGCCAATGTCTGCCCTCTGGAGATTTCGGTTATCAACCAGCGCACACCCTGGACAAAGCCGGTAATTCCATACCGACAGGACCATCCCAAAGAATGATGTTTGACGCGCATATTCACTGGCTGCCCGGGGAGATTATCGATAATGCCCACTTTTACTCTATTGCCTGGGGTAATATCGAGGGTCAGCTTGAGGTTATGGACAAGTTCCATATCGATAAGGCCCTCATCGTCTATCCGACCAACGATGCCTACCGGAAGATGGGGGGTCTTAAGGAGGTTGCCCGACTCTACAACGACCGTATAGCCGGGGTGGTGGGGAAATACCCGGAGCGGTTCGCCGGGGCGGCTATCCTGCCGGTCGATGAGCCGGAGGAAATGGCCGGAGAGTTCGAGCGGGTAACCAAGGGCCTGGACTTTAAGGCACTTTCTCTGGCGACAAGCTTTGACGGCGTATACCTGGATGATGAGAGGTTTTACCATCTCTATGAAGAGGCGGAGTCGCTGGACATGCCTATCTTTGTTCATCCCCAGACGATCAATCCGATAGGTTACGAGCGGATAAAGGACCCCCTGCTTACTCCTGCCATCGAGTTCGTCTTCGATACCACCATCTGCATCGGAAAGCTGATTATGGCGGGTACGCTCAGGCGGTTCCCCGGCCTCAAATTCGTCTTTGCTCATTTCGGGGGAGTTACCCCCTTCATCAAGGAAAGGTTCGACAGCATATACCGGATGCTCAGAGGTAGAGATATCGTTAAGGATCTCTTTGCCCTGCCCAGCGAGTATCTGAGGCGGATATATGTGGATACCAGCGGCGTTACCTCTGGTTATGTTCTCATGTGTACTCTGGAAATGGTGGGCGCGGAGCATATTCTGTGGGGCAGCGACTATCCGGGTAACCCTGACATAACGACCTCGATCAGCGCCATCGAGAAACTCGAAATTCCTGCCCGGGAAAAAGCGAAGATACTGGGGACAAACATGGAGCGGGTGCTGGCCGGGGCTCTATCCTGATGGTCGAATCAGACCGGGTTAACTGCCCTTACCCAGGTATTTATCTATCAGCAGCTTAAGCTTTTCCTTCAGTTCGGATGGTATTGAGGCGGGGTCGGTGACGATCGCTGTCTTCAGGGCGGTGGCGCAGTCGCAGCGGCGTTCCTCCGGTATCCCGGCGGCGGTCATCCTGATGATTTCCCTTATCCTGTCGTTGTTTTGCTTTTGTGTTTCTATGATGACATCGATCGGTGTCGGCTTATCATGTATCTGCCAGCAGTCGTAGTCGGTGATGCTGACGACGGCGGCGTAGCATATTTCGGCTTCCCGGGCCAGCTTGGCTTCTGGCGAGGCGGTCATGCCGATAATATCCCCCCCCCAGGAGCGGTAGAGGTTTGATTCGGCCTTGGTGGAGAAGGCCGGGCCCTCCATCGCCAGATAGGTCCCGCCCCGGTGGGCGGTGGCTCCGGTCGCCTGTGCCGTTCGGTAAAGAAGCTGGCTCAGTACCGGGCAGAAGGGTTCGGCGAAGATGATGTGGGCGACGATGCCGTCGCTGAAGAAGGAGCTTGCCCGGTTGCGGGTGCGGTCGATAAGCTGGTCGGGAATGACCAGCTCACCGGGTTTGAACTCCTGCTTGAGGCTGCCGGCGGCATTCACCGAGATTATCCACTCCACCCCCAGCGACTTCAGAGCGTAGATGTTGGCCCGGTAGGGTACCTCGCCGGGGGAGAGGTAGTGCCCCTTGCCGTGACGGGGGAGAAAGGCAACTGCAGTCCCTTCCAGATGCCCGATGGTGATGCTGTCACTCGGTCTGCCGAACGGTGTTCCAATACCGACCTCTTCGATGCCGGTCAATCCTTTGATATGATAGATTCCGCTACCCCCGATAACTCCGATTTTTGCTTCCGGCATCAG
>JAQTTS010000128.1 GCA_028710655.1 Dehalococcoidales bacterium | reverse complement strand
AAGGCAGATAAGAATATATCCCGGAGGCCACCTGGTATATCATCCCCGCTTTCAGAAGCAGCTGATGACTAACGGTATCTGCTTCGGCAGGTATTTCTCTTTGCGTCCTGCCGAACAATCTTGATATCCGCACCTTACCAATTATCCAATCCAGTCATATTCGCCGGGCTACCGTCTTTTGATCATAGAGACAGTTCCACTATCCCCAAAGTAAAAGGATAGTCGGGTGATGAAGACACCCGATGCCCTACCTTGAGTGTCTCAGGTAATATTGCGAGAGATACAGGATGCGTCTGGTCTGATCCAGACCAGATTAGGCAAATTCCTTCTTACCCATTGCGACAAATATAATTGCCACTACCCCCAGGGGAATGACGGGGAACATGGCACAGATAGCAGCAAACAGGCAGTATCCCCAGACCTTTCTCTTGAACATCAGAATACTACCGATTACGGCCAATATTCCGAGTGCGAGAAAGACAGCAGCCATACCTGTCGCCCAGCCAAATCCTGTT
Organism: Dehalococcoidales bacterium; assembly: GCA_028710655.1. The sequence continues at coordinate 5,763 of JAQTTS010000128.1, read as the reverse complement.
AATGATGCAAGTACCCCAGTTACTCCACTACCAGCAACTATTCCGAAAATACCACCGATTAAGGTAAAAATGGCAGCCAGTGTTACCTTCCAGGTTCTTTTCATCGCTAACCCCCTTTAATTAAATCAGGTTATCAACAATGATACAGAAGGCGTAACTATTTTTCAATACCCGGTTAGATTTTTCGACACTTAAAATACCTTATTCCAGAAATTTAGGCTTAAGATTTCCTGTTCATTAGTTGACATAAACAAGTAGTGTTTTTTGTCGCAAATTACTACACGATTAGTCGGCGTCTCATAGTCCTAAGCGATATTGCGAAAAAAACGATCGCTAGACCAATAATGTAGGCCAGCGCCAGGAGAAGGTCGATGGTTAAGGTGCCACTGATTAGTGCTCGGTTAAGCTGAACCACTGGTGTCAGGGGGGCGATCCAGCTTAACTTTTGTACTATCTCCGGGAATGAAGAAAGAGGGAAGAATACCCCGCTGAAGAAGAATACCGGCGTGATAAACAGACTGAAGTAATAATTGAAACTGTAGATGGAGGGGACGAGGGAGGAATACAGGACGGCGATAGCAGAGAACATAATGCCGGTTAGAAACGAAACTGGTAGCATGAGTAATGCCCAGGGCGAATGTACCAGTTGAAAAGCTGCAGCAACGACTAGAATGAAGCTGGCCGTAAGCAGGGAGCGGGTAGCTCCCCAGAAGATTTCGCCGGCGGTGACGTCTTCAATATTTAGTGGCGTGACGATAATGGCATCGTAAGTCCTTTGATGCTCCATGCGGATAAAGGTACCGTAGGTACACTCGAAGCTGGCGCTGAACATGGCATAGCCAGCAATAACACCAGGCGTGACAAACTCGATATACGATTGACCGTTAACCACCCCGACGTATGTTCCTAAGCCTAGTCCCATGGCGAGCAGAATGATAATCGGTTCGGCGACCATCACCGGTATCTCCGAGCGCCACAGCCGGAAAAAGACGTCTCGATTACGCTGCCAGACCCTGATAAACCGCCAGGAAAAGGACTTCATTCGATCAGAGTCCTCCCGGTTAGTCTGAGGAAAACGTCTTCCAGGGTACCCGGCCTATGCTGCAGGCTAATCAGACTATTACCCAGGTCTTTGATTACCACATCAGAATCAACGTGAAAGAGGTGAATCCGGTTATCCACTACTTCAAAATCCAGGCTGAGGTTCTTTAGTTTCTCTTTTACATTATTATTTTCTTCGCTGGTGACCTCGATTACACATACCGTTTTGCCCACATGGCGGATAACCAGCTCCTGTGGTGTATCCAGACTCAAGATTTTGCCCAGGTGCATAATGGCCACCCGATCACAGATATCGGCGGCCTCCTCCATATTGTGGGTGCACAGAAGCTGAGTGACCCCCTGAGATTTAAGTTCAGCCAGCTTACGCCAGACCAAGTGTCTGGCCTGAGGATCAAGCCCTATCGTGGGTTCGTCAAGAATGAGCAGCTGTGGTTGGTTAATCATACCTCGGGCAATAAGGAGACGCCGCTTCATTCCCCCGGAGAGCTCGTTAATGCGGCTATCATGTTTATTTCCCAGTTCAAAAAGGCTTAGTATTTCCCGGCTACGTCGCTTAGCTTCTTCTTTCGGTAGATCAAAGTACCGAGCGAAGGTTACCAAATTCTGAATTACGGTCAGGTCTTCATCAAGGTTATCCAGTTGTGGCACCACGCCTAAGTGAGCTTTCACCTGCCGGGAATCGGTGCGCAGATTCTGGCCGAGAACCCAGATATCACCACTGGTTGGAGGAGATGCAGCAACTATCATTCTGAGCAGGGATGTCTTGCCAGCTCCATTTGGCCCCAGCAGTCCAAAGCATTCACCCCTGACGACCTCTAAATTTACGCTGTCTACAGCGACCAGTTCTCTAAATTTCTTGGTCAGGTTATTGGTCTTAATGATTGACATATATTGCCTAGAAACTTTCCACTTCCCTCATCAATACGCCGATGAAGTCCTTCTCTCTGATAATCCGCACCTTATCACCTTTTTTAAAGAGGACAGCGCTATTCCTGCCGCAGGCGATGCCGATATCAGCGTCCCGGGCTTCACCGGGTCCGTTGACGACACAACCCATCACAGCTACCTTTATTGGACGGTTAACCTTCAGAAGCGCTTCCTCAACCTCCCGGGCCAGCCTTACAATATCAACCTCAGCCCTCCCGCAGGACGGGCAACTGACCAGTACCGGACCGTGCCGGCGCATGTTCAGGCTCTTCAGGATCTCATAGCCGGCAGCAACTTCCTCCCTGGGATGGGCAGTCAGGGAAACCCGGATGGTATCCCCGATACCAAGGTAGAGCAAGGTGCCGATACCTACCGCACTACGGACGATACCTGCCCTCGGTGTACCGGCTTCGGTGATACCAATATGCAGGGGATACGGAATCTTCCCGGCAATATCACAATAGGCCTCAATGGTGGTAGGGACATCAAAGGCTTTCAGAGATAACTTAATCAGGTCGAAGTCCAAGCTCTCCAGCAGCCTGATCTGTTTCAAGGCTGCCTCCACCATCCGCCGGGCAACGGATAGACCGGGGCGCTCTGCCTCAGGCAAACTGCCGGCATTTACCCCGATGCGGATAGGAACGCCTCTTTCTTTAGCCGATTTGGCCACGATAGATACCTCACCTGGCTTGCCGATATTACCCGGGTTTAAGCGCAACCCGTCAGCTCCGGCCTCCAGCGCGATTAATGCCAGACGGTAATCAAAGTGAATGTCAGCAATCAGCGGCAGGGAGGTGCCCCTTTTTATCGCTGCTATCGCCCGTCCTGCCTCAGCATCAGGCACCGCCACACGCACCAATTCGCAGCCGCAGTCCGCCAGCTCTCTGATCTGGGCAACAGTTGACATAATATCTCTGGTATCAGTCTTAGTCATCGACTGTACTACGATAGGGGCACCGCCGCCGACAGTGACCTTCCCAATCTGAAGCGGTCTGCTGTTTCGCCGAGTCTCCATGATAGCACCTGCCTCTATGGCGTTAGGCTCCCTCCGCTAACAATACGCAAAATATCATTATAGGTTACCGCAGCAAAAACACCCATAAGCAGCAAGAAACCGATAAGGTGTACCATTCCTTCTGTCTTCGGCGACACGCGCCGGCCTCGGCGTACTTTCTCCAGCATGAGAAAGCCTATCCTTCCCCCGTCCAGAGCAGGGAGAGGGAATAGGTTTATCAAACCGATATTAAGGCTGAGAAAAGCAGCGAATTCCAGCAGCGGACTAATCCCCACTTTGGCTGCCTCTCCGGTCATTTGGGCAATACCCACCGGTCCCGTTAAGCTGAGAGAGGTGGTACCGGCAAGCATACTCAGTATACCATTCTTGAAAAGGACCATGGTTTCCACACATGCCGAGGCGGCTAAAGACGGCACCCTCCAGAACGGTTCACTGCGGCGGACAACAGTTGCCTCGGGCATGCTAATCACAATACCCACTGCCCCCTGCCCCTCGGGAGGTCGCCACCTTGGCACCATATTAACATCTTCTACGGTTAAATCGCTATGCTCGACTCTTACTACAATCTCCCTGCCCAGGCTAATCTGGATGTAGCGCTGCAGATCGCTACTGTTATCCAGCGGCTTCCCGTTGATACTGACTATCCTGTCTCCGGGTTCAATACCGGCTAAAGCCGCCGGAGAGCCAGGCGCCACATCCTCTACCAGCACCTCTCCGATTACCATATTATGAGGAACCATAAAAGCAATAGCAAAGAGGATCAGAGGCAGCAAAAAGTTCATCAGCGAGCCGGCGCTGAGCACCAGAAGCCTGATACCAAAAGGCTTACCGGCCAAGCTTCTCGGCGCTGCGGGGTCTTCTTCGCCGGACATTTTGGTAAACCCACCCAGCGGTATCGCATTCAGCGAATAGATCGTTTCGCCCCGTTTCACCGAGAATAACCTGGGGGGTAATCCGACACCAAACTCCTTTACTTCCACCCCGGAGGCTTTGGCAGTCATGAAATGCCCCAGTTCATGGGCAATGATAATCACTGCCAGGACGCCAAGGAAAATAAGCACCGTAATCAGCACGGGCTATCTCCACTAACGAATCGGGAGGCCATCTCCCTAGCCCAGCCATCGGCAGATATAATCTCATCCAGGTCAGGACAGGCCACCATCTGATGCCGCTCTAACACCCGTTCAACAAGGCAAGCGATATCGGTAAATTTAAGACGACGGGAGAGAAACAGGCCAACCGCCACCTCGTCAGCAGCACAAAGCACAGCTGGGTAAGTCCCTCCCTTCTTGCCCGCCTCAATAGCCAGCCTGAGACAGGGAAATACATCCGGATCAACCTGCCCGAAGGTAAGGTTACTCATTACGTCCCAGTTGAGCCGCTCGACATGAGGATTAGGCCAGCGCTCGGGATAAGACAGGGCATACTGAATAGGCAAGCGCATATCAGGATAGCCCAACTGGGCCTTAACCGAGCCATCAACGAATTCTACCAGGGAATGGACAATGCTCTGAGGATGGATCAGCACCTTAATACTCTCAAAGGGCATATTGAATAACCAGTGGGCCTCAATTACCTCCAGGCCTTTATTCATCAGGGTAGCCGAATCAATGGTAACCTTTCTACCCATCCGCCACGAGGGATGTTTTAGCGCCTGCTCGACGGTGACTTTACTCAGCCGCGCTTTCGAATAATGCAAGAAGGGCCCCCCCGATGCCGTCAGCAAAAGCCGTGCCGGCTTCTCATTCTCTCCTTTAAGGCATTGCCATATCGCGCTATGCTCGCTATCGATAGGCAGAATGCGGGCTTTACTCAACCCGGCTTCACGGATGATAATCTCGCCAGCCGCAACCAGCGACTCTTTATTCGCCAGGGCAATTTCCTTTCCGGCCTTTACCGCCGCCGCCAGAGGCAATAATCCTGATTCCCCGGAAGTAGCGATAACAACGGTATCCACCTCGGGATGAGAAGCAATACCCTCCGGTGATAAGAACTCACAATTTATATCAGTTAGTCCCCGTCCTGACTTGCCGTCCTGGAAATAGACAAGCCTGGGCCGGAACTCATTTACCTGCTTGGTCAGCAAGTCAATATTCCTACCGGCAGCCAATCCGATGACACGAAATCTTTGCGGAAAAGCACGGACTACATCGAGGGCTTGTTGACCGATAGAACCGGTTGAACCAAGAATAGCCAGTTGCTTAATTACGCCAGTCATATCAAGCAATAGTATACATAGTATACCAGTGCGCTGGCAAAAAGGAGACTATCAATACGGTCAAGGATCCCGCCGTGGCCCGGCATTATCCTGCCGGAATCCTTTACCCCCATATTGCGCTTCAGCAGGGACTCGACAAGATCACCCAACTGCCCGAAAACACTGACCAGTATGGCTAACGGAATTACCTGCCCGGAGATAAGCGGAAGACGAAACGGAGTAGGATTAAAAAATAGTATGCTCACTACGGCAGCAGCCCCTATCCCTCCTGCTACTCCCTCCCAGGTCTTACCCGGACTGATGCCGGGAGCAAGCTTGTGCCTGCCGAATTTTCTGCCGACAAAGAAGGCCAACGTATCGGAAGCCCAGGTAACAAACAGGATGAAGAATACCCAGTTTCTGCCATCATCCAGCCCTCTCAGAGCGACCAGATGACCCAGTAGCCAGCCCACATAGAGTATACCGGCAACCGTCCAAACCCAGCTTTGGAAGGCACCTTCTTTTTCCCCGCGCACCAGAAGTCCGATTAAAGGTAGCACCA
>JAQTTS010000127.1 GCA_028710655.1 Dehalococcoidales bacterium | reverse complement strand
GTTGCATAAGGGACTGGTAGTTAACATCAATGAGGCCAGAGAGTCGATTCGTGAGTCGGTGAGAAAGGCGGAACAGTCCAGCGGTTACAAGGTTGAATCAGCCTACATCGGAGTAACGGGACGTCATGTCAGTTCGGTGAATAATCGGGGAGTGGTGGCGATTACCCGTAATGATCGGCTGGTGCGCCGGGACGATCTGAAACGGGTGCTTGCCCAGTCTCAGAATATTAAGGTACCCAGTGAGAGAAGGCTGCTCCACGTTATTCCGCGGGGTTATGCCGTTGATGGACAGGTGGGGATTAAGAATCCGGTGGGTATGCATGGCTTCCGGCTGGATGTGGAAACCCATATTATTACTGCTGCCGTAACCTCAGTTCAGAATCTGGTGAAGTGTATTCGTGGTATTGGCATAGAAATCGATGACCTAATTCTTGAGCCATTAGCCAGTAGCGAAGCTATTCTGACCGAGGATGAAAAACAGGTGGGCGTTATATTGGCTGATATCGGCGGCGGAACCACTGATATCGCTGTCTTCAAGGATGGCAGTATTTGGCATACTGCTATCCTGCCGGTGGCAGGCTATCAGCTTACCAGAGATGTTGCTATTGGTCTGGGGTTGCCGTTTGATGTGGCCGAGGAGATGAAGAAGCGCTATGGCAGTGTTATGCCGGTATACGAAGCTCAGTCCGAGACTACCAGTGCCATATCGGCTGACGGACATGGTGTTTCTTACCAGGACCTCTGTGATATTGTCCGGGCCCGGGTTGAGGAGATCATGCGGCTTATCCTGCTTGAGATGCCGCGCTCGGATTATGAGTCGCTGGTTCCTGCCGGTCTGGTCCTTACCGGTGGCACTTCCAACCTTTCCGGCATCGAAGTGCTGGGGCGCGATATACTGCGGCTCCCGGTGAGGGTTGGTGTACCTATGGGTATGACCGGTATTACCGATGTCCTGCGTGACCCGGCTCATGCTACCAGCGTTGGCTTGTTGCTCTGGGGAGCGAAGCACGAAGGCCGGCAGATATGGAAATCAGAGGGTCCTTTGCGGCGGTTTGTCTCTCGAATAAGGAACCTGTTCCGCTAAATAGACGAAAAAGAAAATTAATGGTATTGAAAGGAGGAGGAGATGGCAAAGACAAGTTTTGTTGCTAACCCGGCTAAGATCAAGGTTATTGGCTTGGGCGGTGGCGGCTGTAATGCAATAACCCGTATGGTACAGGAGGACATCCGGGGTGTAGAGTTCGTTGTTATGAATACCGATGCTCAAGCCCTGGCTATTGCCGAGGCTCCGCTACGTGTGCAGCTTGGCGAGAAGGCTACCAGAGGGTTAGGCGTTGGTGGCGACCACAATTTTGGAACAAAGGCGGCTGAGGAAAACCGCGATGAAATCAAGGAGATTGTCTCCGGTGCGGATATGGTTTTTATCACCTGCGGAATGGGTGGTGGTACCGGCACCGGTGCGGCTCCTGTCGTCGCTGAGATTGCCAAGCAAAGCGGTGCTCTAACCATTGCTGTGGTTACCAAACCATTTTCCTTTGAGGGCAATCGTCGCTGCCAGGTGGCCGATGAAGGTATTACCAACCTACTGGGTAAGGTCGATACCCTGATTATTATTCCCAATGACCGCTTGCTTAGTCTCTGTGATCAGAAGACAGGTGTGGATAATGCCTTCAAGCTGGCTGATGATGTCTTAAGACATGGTGTTCAGGCGATATCCGAGGTCATCACTGTCCCCGGTATGATTAACCTTGATTTTGCTGATGTCAAGGCGATAATGAAGAATGCCGGTCCTGCCTGGATGTCCATCGGTGTTGCTTCCGGCAAGAACCGGGCGGTAGAAGCGGCCAGAGAGGCTCTGAGCAGCCCGTTGCTGGATGTTTCTGTTGCCGGGTCAAAGGGAGTTCTGTTTAATGTTGTCGGCGGCAGCAGTCTCACCCTGTTTGAGGTTAATGAGGCGGCGGAGGCGATTAAAGCAGCGGTAGACCCTGAAGCTAACATTATTTTCGGTGTGGCTCATGATCCCAGTATGAATGACGAGGTCAAGATTACCCTGATTGCTACCGGGTTTGCTTCTAAGACAGGGGTGAACAAAGGTCAGGAGGATGATGAGATTACACAGCTGCTCAAGGGTCTGAAGAGTGAGGAAGAGATGGATGTACCCTCATTCCTGCGCCGTCCCCTGTTTAGCCATCGGCGTCAGGCGGTAACTCCGTCTCAGAAGATTGCCAGCGGCCCTTATTATACTCCGCTCAGGGAAGCCTCTCGGCAAAGTCAGTAATTGCATAAACACGCAGTTTCTTGAGGAAAGCCTCGAGACCAGTGTAAGGCTGCGGGCATAACACCCGCAGCCTTCTTGATTTCCTAAGCCATTTGCCTCTGGAGTCTCCGGGGTTGGCTGACGCCGGTGTTAGGTGGACCTGATCTCTTCACGCATAAACTTGTAGTACGATATGGCGAAGAGCATTGTGGGTATGGCGATGAAGGTTACTATGTGGGGCCATATGGTAAGTATGCTCTGCCCCAGCGGCAGGGTGCTTGAGATAAGCCCGCCCCCGGAGGACTGCTGCAGCAGTTGCAGTAGTTCGGATGCCGTCCTCTCTCCTGGAGCAAGGATTACGGTAGTTGCTTCCTGGAATAGGAAAATAGGTGAAGCACGTGAAGCTGTGATTTGAATTTCGATATTCCGGAAGATCTCCTGTGTTGTTGAATTATCGTCGATGGGCATCATTGTATTGGCAACGAAGGTGGATATCATAGCCATGAAGACGAGGAAGAATATCCAGACGGCAATTGTGGCCAGTGCTGAGGTGGCTACCCGCTGCAGAAAGGTGGAAAAGAGCATGGCCAGCCCCAGCCAGAACGCTCCGTACAGTGTACCCATTACGATGAACAGAAACAACCGGAAGACTTCTTCCGAGCTCGGGGGTACTCCAATCATGCTCAGCCCCAGCCCGGAGATAAGCAGTATAATACTAGTCAGCATTATGGCGATGGTGGTTACGCCGGCGAAGAATTTGCCGTTGAAGACGGTGTCTCTGTAGATGGGCTGCGAAAGAAGACGGCTCATGGTGCCGCTGTTTTTTTCACTGTTGATGGCGTCAAAACCGAATGCTATGCCTATTACTGGTATCAGGAATGCCGAGACGAAGTAGAGGAAGGATTGCGAACTCTGCCCCGAGGTGGTAAAGAGCTTGAGAAAGACGAACTGGATAGCTCCGAATTGACTGGTGGAGCTCAGGTCGGCGCGGATGTTTTGCAGTGCCCCCGCGGGTCCGTAGATGGCGAACACCGCTGTCAGCAACACCACGCCGAAAAGTATGATGCCTCTCCAACTGATGAAATAGTCAGCCAGTTCTTTATTAAATACCGTCAGCAGTCCTCGCATGCTAGGCCTCTTTAAAGTATTTTAGATAAATGTCCTCCAGAGCGAAACTCTGGATCTTCATCTCTACCAGCAGCCCGTTCGCCTCGACAATCGCCCTGGCTATCTGGGGTCTCAGGTCTTTCGAGCTGCCTACCAGCAGCTTGTCCTCCATCCTTTCCACACTGAGAATGCCTTTGACCCGCTTGATGGCATCAATGATGCCTTGCGTGATTTCAGTCAGTTGAATCTCAATCTTGAACTGGCTGCCGCCAAGGCTATCCTTACCCAGCTGGTTGGGCGAGCCCTTGACCAGCAGTCTTCCCCGTACCATTATCCCGATCTGGTTGCAGATTCTCTGCACCTGATGCAGTTGATGGGATGACATAATAACAGTCATCTTTCTCTCTTTGGCTATATTGGCGATCAGGTCGAGCAGCTGATTAATGCCCTCGGGATCAATGCCTGAGGTGGGCTCGTCCAGAATGGCAACCCGGGGATTTTTTATCAATATGTCGGCAAAGGCAAGCCGTTGCTTCATTCCTTTGGAGAATTCTCCTACTGCTTGCTCGGCCTTGTCGGCGAGGCCGACGATTTCCAGCGTCTCGGCGACCCTTTTCTTGACCACATCTTCGGGGAGATTGTTCAACCTGGCTATATAGGCGAGGTTATAGGATGCGGTCAGACTTTCGTAAAAGCCCACCTTTTCCGGGACATAGCCGGTGATACTCTTGACTTTCAACGGCTCCCGTGCGGAGTCGTACCCGGCGACACGCACTGAACCGGAGGTCGGTTCGGTAAGCCCGAGCAACATCAATATCGTTGTCGTTTTTCCGGCGCCGTTAGGACCGAGGAAACCAAAAAGGTCTCCTTCCTCTATTTGAAGGTTCAGATTATCAACCACGGTAGTGCTGTCATAGGTCTTGGTCAGGTTCTTTGTCTCTACTATCAGCTTGTTGGCCAATTTGCTCACCGTTTGCCTAATTTTCTGAACCAGATTATCAAGCCAGCGATGACTCCGGCCGCGATGCCAATGCCAATGCCTCCCCAGGCAGTAGATGCCATCACTGCCACTCTGATTTCCAGAGTGCCGTCAGTCTTCTCACTGGTGGCTTTCAGAATAACTGGGTAGTCGCCGGCTTCCGTCCCCTTGGGCGGTTTTATCGCCACATTTATCTCTTGGGCAAGGCCCGATTCCAGGTTATCCAGGATGCTCGGAGTGAAGGTAACCTCCCATCCCTCCGGTTTTTCTGACGATAGGGTAATGTTTTCCAGTTCTCCGGTCGCCGAGTTGGTTATCAGGATTGACATATGGTTGTCTTCACCGGCGCTCGCCTGAATTCCGGTCTGTTGGGTGGGGACGGACATACTCAGCGCGTATCTGAGGGGTGAGTCGACTACTATTGCCTTAAGGTCGATGCTGTCCAGCAGGTCGTCCGAAGCTACCTCAAAGGTGAAGTCGTACTCACCCGGTTCGGGTAGAGTATCTACCGGCCAGACTTGAACGATGAGCTGTTCAGTCATGTTCAGTGGTTCCGGGTCGAAGGCCGATATCGCGCTCTCCGGGGTGGTTGACTTTGGCGTGCCGTTCCATCCCGGTGGCATGGTGAGATTAAGGTCGAAAGTCCTGCGTTCCTTAATCCGGTAATCAACGGTAATCTCAAAATTATAGCTGGCGCCGGCCGTGTTTTCCAGGACGGGGTACTGGGCGGAGAGTTCTATACGCTCCTGGGGAGCGGTCTGCTCCTCGGCAGGTTGCTCCTCGTTTGGCGGCAGCGTGAGAGAGTTACTGGCGTTTTCCTGGGCGGCGAGGGCGACATGGCTTCCCAATAAGCCACCGAGCACTGTACAGAGTGAAGCTAGGCAAAGAAGATAGCGAACTCTCCTAAATCTAATCATGGCTTATCCCCTCAACAGAGTTATTAGCTCCCCCGGGGACTTACTGATATCTCCCGGGAAGAATGGACATTCTTTCTGACAATCACGTCTATATCGAATTGCCTGAAATTTGTTAGATTATAGCCTGTCTAAGGAAATAAATCAAATCTGTCTGTGTGGGGCTATGGGATGGTTTACCCAGGTTTCTGGTGACTACTAGCCAACTTAGCCTCGGAGCTATTATACTTTGAAAGTGAGTTTCATGCCGGGGCCCGGTGACCACCTTGGATATGGTCCATGTTCTTGGGAGTATCTACCCATCGGCAGTATTAGTACGAACAGGGAGAGCAAGTATGCTGCAACTGGCGATTATTGCCGCCTATTTCGTGGTTGTGATTGTTATCGGTGTCTTGAGCCGGGGTAGGGCGAGGGGGGTGGATGATTTCCTGGTTGCTGGTAGAAGGGGGTCTCCCTTGCTCATTACCGGTTCTCTGCTGGCTACCGTTGTGGGTGGTTCGGCAACTATCGGCATGGCCGGGTTGGGTTTTGCCCGGGGTCTGACCGGGGCCTGGTGGCTGCTGGTCGGCAGTATCGGGCTGGTGGCCTCCGGGATTTTCTTCGCCGGGAAGGTGAGGGGATTCGGGCTGTATACCCTTCCTGAGATGGTGGCGAAGCAGTATGACAACCGGGTTGGCCTGGCTGCCTCGTTTCTTATCGTAATTGCCTGGGTAGGCGTTCTCGCCGGTCAGATTATAGCTTCGGGAAAGATACTGGGCATCCTGGGAGTGGCTGATCCTGCCCTGTGGATGGTGATCTTTACGGTTGCCTTTGTCATTTATGCTGTTCTGGGTGGTCAGCAGGCTATCATCCGGACCGATATCGTACAGATAGGAATAGTGCTGGCCGGGATATTCACCTGCCTGGCGCTGGTACTGTCGCGGCTGGGGGGTTGGGCCGGGTTGGTCAGCTCCCTGCCCCCGGAGCGTTTCGCCTTCCCCGTCAGCTCCCAGTTCGGCAGCGGTGACCTCGCCTCATTCCTTCTGCTGGTGGGGTTAAC
>JAQTTS010000126.1 GCA_028710655.1 Dehalococcoidales bacterium | reverse complement strand
TATTCTGCATGCCGGTGCAAACTATGCTTACCTTACCCAGGCTGGTCTTACCGATACACTGCTTGGCCTTAATCGATTCGGCTACCGGCTCAATAACCCGCATTGCCTCCGCCAGATCACCCTTAGCAACGGTGAAGGTCAAATCGGTGATATTATCAATGCTGGCATTCTGCACAATGGTATCAACGCTGATGCCAGCCTCGGCCAAGGGGCGAAAGATTGACGATGCGATACCCGGCCGATCAGAAACGCCGACGACAGTTATTTTTGCCACATCAAGATCGTGTGCGACTCCCTTCACCTTATTTCGAACTTCCATAGACGCTCCTCCATGAATTAATGTTCCTGGCTCTCTTGAGAAGCTGGAGGCCACCAGGATAGGGATACCATATAGCTCCCCCAGCTCAACCGCCCTGGGATGCATGACCCTGCTTCCGTAGGTCGCCATCTCCAGCATTTCATCATAGCCAATCTCAGCCAGCGGACGGGCCTCGGGAACCAGCCGCGGGTCAGCAGTATAGACGCCGTCAACATCGGTGTATATCTGGCACCCTCCCGCTCCCAGACTGGCCGCCAGAGCTACCGCAGTGGTATCTGAGCCACCCCTGCCTAAAGTAGTCACATCCATCTCATCGGTAACGCCTTGAAACCCGGCTACGATAACGATATTCCCCTTTTCCAACTCACTGACCACTCTCCACGCCTCAATCTTAAGGATTCGAGCCCGGCTATAAACAGAGTCAGTCTTTATCCCGGCCTGAGCGCCGCTCAAGCTGATCGCCCGGTACCCCATCTCCTTCAGGGCCATCGCCAGCAGTGTACTGGAAACGAGCTCACCGGTGGAGAGCAAGGTATCAAACTCCCTCACATCAGGGCGGGTGGAAACCTGATAGGCCAGCTTGATGAGGTCATCAGTGGTATCGCCCATTGCCGAGACGACTACTACCACCTGGTTGCTCTCATCCCTGACAGCAGCTATACGCCGGGCAACATTCTTGATCCGCCCGGCATCAGCTACCGACGAACCACCGTACTTCTGGACAATTAGTGCCATCTAGTCCTTTACCTCTACTAAAATTAATCCGGCCGGCTGACAGTTATGACACACCGGACTGAATCCCTATTAACCTGCCCATAATATTATAACCGGGGTCAAGAAACAAGCCCGTTTTTACTGCCTCGGCCTCGGTAAGACGCCCGGCCCCGTTGGCGCTCAACCCCTGACCCCAGAGAATAAAGGGGACCGGTTCCGGGGTATGAGTGCGTAGCTCAATAGGAGTGGGATGGTCGGGCGTCACCAACACCCGGAGCGGCTCTCCCCGCCAGGAGCGTAGTTGAGCGACCATCTCTGCATCCACTCTCTGTATGGCAGTCACCTTATCACCAACTGAACCGGCATGACCAGCCTCATCCGGCGCCTCAATATGAACAACCACCAGGTCGTATTGGTTAAGGGCAGCCAAGGCACCGACACCCTGAGCACTAAAATCAGTATCCATACCGTCAGTCACCCCGGCGATATCGAGTACCCCCATCCCCATCACCCGCGCCATCCCCTGAATAACGTCGACCCCTGATGTTACCGCGGCGTCTAAGCCGTAGACCTGCCGGAAGGCAGGGATATCGGGTACCCTGCGACTGCCCCAGAAGAGCCATATCATACTGGCCGGAAGGCTGCCACGAGACCTTCGTTTGACATTCACCGGGTGGTCACGGAGTATCGCCTCCGAACGCTGCATCAGATCCCGTAATAGCCCACTCCCCGGACCTTTGGGCAGAAACTCTTTAATCAATCTGTCTGGGATATTGTGTGGTGGTGTACACGAGGCCTCCAGGGTATCCTCTCGCCCCTTCACCTTGCAGATATGCCGGTAGCCGACTCCAGGATAGAAGTGAACACCCCTGCTACCGAGTCCTTCCTCCAGGGCAGAGATGAGCTCCCCGGACTCGCTGCTGCTGATATGACCGGCGCTGTAGTCCCGCATCCTGCCGTCGTGAACCGACACGAGATTACACCGGAAGACGACCTCGTCCTCATCGATACTAATGCCCATATTCCTCGCCTCAATAGCGGCCCGGCCGATCTGGTACCGTCCCGGGTCATAGCCGAGCAGCGACATACAGGCACAGGCGCTGTCCGGCGTCATCCCCACCGGCACGGTACGGACAAGCCCCACGGTACCCTCCTGCGCCATCGCGTCAAGATTAGGAGTGTACGCCAGCTCGAGAGAGGTCTTACCTCCCCGCTTCGCAAGCGGCCGACCGGCCGCACCATCAATGATCAGAACACAGTACTTCAAAATCGCTCCCCGATGAGGACACATTATATTCCAAAAGCCCGATATAGCTCAACTCATACTCCGGCACCCTTTTGGAAAGGTCATTGTTGCCGAAACCAGTTAATTTTGTCTATAATACCAGTGCCGGGGTGTAGCGCAGATGGTAGCGCGCAGCGTTCGGGACGCTGAGGTCGGAGGTTCAAGTCCTCTCACCCCGACCATCGCCCGAACCGGTGACATTTTTTTTCGCTTCCTCCCACAGGGCATCTTTTTCGGCAAGGGATAGCTTAATCAGGTTAAGGCCGCGCTGGTGGCAGAGCTTCTCCATGCAAGCAAAGCGCCGGTAGAAACGTTCGTTAGTCTCCCTGAGTGCCGACTCCAGGTCAATCCCCAGCCGACGGGCAATGTTAGCCAGCGTAAAAACCAGGTCGCCGAACTCTGCCGCCTTATCTTCCTGACTGGCCGCCTGCCGGAACTCCCCGACCTCCTCAGCCAGCTTATCGATTACTCCGTCATCGCTATCCCAGTCAAAGCCAACCCGCGCCACACGCCGCTGTACTGACTGAGCATAGGCCAGTGCCGGCATCTGTCTGGGTATGCCATCAAGCATAGAAACATCGCTGTCCCTTTCCTGCTTCTTGAGCCCCTCCCAGTTGACCAGCACCTCATCGACACTCGCTACCTTCGACGAACTAAAGACATGGGGATGGCGATGAATCAGCTTGGCGTTTATTCCCCTGACGACATCACCAAGCCTAAAATCACCGGCTTCAGCAGCAATCTGAGCATGGAGTATAATCTGCAGGAGCAGGTCACCCAGTTCCTCGCAAAGCTTCTCCTGCTCCCCCCCATCCAGGGCCTCCAGCACTTCATAAGACTCCTCAAGCAGGTTCTCCCGCAGCGAAGTATGAGTCTGCTTTCTATCCCAGGGACAGCCATCGGGGGCACGCAACCTGGCGACAATACTGACTAAAGTCTCAAACCGGTCGAGATTCTGCGGCAAAGACAAAATTATCTCCTTAATAAATACATCTCTATGAAATCTACTTCACTAACCGTTAACAATCGGTACAACCCTAACCGTATCCCGGCCCTAACTTAACGGCAGCCGAGCCCCAACCAACTCCCGCTGCCCCTTCAAAAACTCGGCGGCCGACATCGCCCGCCTTCCTTCCATCTGAACCCGGAGCACACCGAGAACCGCCTTCCCGGTACCGACGCCAAATGCCGGTTCTCCAGCCCCCCCACCAGCCAAAGGCAACGCCACTACCCGCCCGACGGCAACATCGCCAACATCGTATACCGGTACCGCCTCAATAATACTCATCCGCCTTCCTCTCCATCTAGTATAACACCCCGGCCAAGGGTGGAAGGCGCGCACCCGCCGCCATATATCTACTGCGGGCAGACTCCAGTCAATCTCACCTTCATTTTTTAAGATCGGCCGGCAGTAGCTCGCTTCAGCCTCATCTTGAGGCTGAAGCGAGAGTGTCCCATTTACCCAGGACGGTAAAACGGAAAGGAGCAACTGAGCAGACATCCTGGACAGTTTTGCCGTCAGTGAGCCGGTAGTGTCCCGCCCCGAAATGGGAATCTGCGCCCGGGCCAGTATCGGTCCGGTATCCACACCCTCGTCCATCAGCATAATGCTGACCCCGGTAAACTCCTCGCCGGCCAGAATAGCCGATGCCACCGGCGATGCCCCCCTGAACCTTGGCAAAAGAGCGGGGTGCAAATTGATGCAGCCACAGTGCGGGATATCCAGCACCGACCGGGGCAGAATTTGACCGAAGGCTGCCACGACGATAATATCAGGCTGTAAGGAAGCCAGACCCGAAACCGCCTCCGTCTTCCGCAAGCTGCCTGATTGTACCACGAAAAGATTCAAACGCTCGGCCGCTCTCTTAACCGGCGAGGGGGACAGGCCACGCCCCCTACCCGCCGGCCGATCCGGCTGGGTATAGACTGCCGGAATACGATACTCATTTAGAACTAGGTACTGAAGGGGCAACACGGCAAAATCCGGGCTCCCCATAAACACAATCCGCAAACCTAAACCCCTCTAGCTAGACATAAATAACGGAGAAGTGCTTCGCCAACCCAGACTTCTTCCAATCTATCAGGCAAATATCAAGCAAAAAAGCAAGTCTGGAAGACCTTCTACAGGGGAAAGAGGAGCCAGAACGCCCCAAAATTAGTCTCAGAAAACTTGCTATAATGCTGAAAAGGTGTTCTACGGCACACCCTGTTTCTGAAACTCCCTGTAGATGTATACCTAACGGTTAATCACGCTACCGAGTAAATATTATCACCAAAAGAAGTTTTTCGCCAACCCGGACTTCTTCAAGCTATCAGGCGAATATCAAACAAAAAGGCAAGTCCGGAAGACCTTCTACAAAGGAAAGAAGAGCCAAAAACGCCCCAAAACCAGCGCTAAACATCTTGCCACTCCAGCAAGAGGACCTGCTATCATTAATACTGTCGCCCCAAATCCCATCCCCTAACCAACACGGGCTATACCAAACCATTCTAATAAAGCTATACAGTGCTAGGAACCAGAAGAGGAAAGGGGTTCTATGGAAACAGACTCAGCACAGAGAACCTGGGAAGCGGCCTTAGGCGAGCTGCAGCTCCAGGTCAGCAGACATAACTTCCAGACCTGGTTTGGGAAAACATCAGGTCTGAGTTGCAACGGCGATCAATTTACCATCGGGGTACCCAATACCTTCGTCGCTGAATACCTGGAACGGAACCAGCGCTCTCTGATTGAGAAAACCCTGATCGGGATTACCCGCCGTAATATTGCTGTTCTCTTCACTGTCATCAGTCATGACCAGAACGCGGTCCCTGCCAGCGACGACACAAAAGAGATACCGCCGGCGGTAAACTCCGCCTCCACCATGTTCAACCCGAAATACACCCTTGACTCCTTCGTTGTCGGCGGCTCTAACCGACTTGCCCATGCTGCTGCTCTGGGAGTAGCCGATAATCCCGGTCACAACTACAACCCCCTCTTCGTATGCGGAGGAGTCGGCCTTGGTAAGACCCACCTGCTACATGGTATCGGTCATCTCGTCTTGGCCAAGCACCTCCAGGTACACTACGCCAGCTGCGAGCAGTTCGCCAACGAATTTATCAGCGCCATCCAGGAAAGACAGACAAAGGAGTTCCGCAATAAGTACAGAAGTGCCGACGTCTTGATGATTGACGATATCCAGTTTATCAGCGGCAAGGAGCAGACTGAGGAGTGTTTCTTCCACACTTTCAACGAGTTACATAACGCCAACCGTCAGATTATTATTACCAGTGACCGACCGCCGAAATCGCTACCGCGTCTGGCTGACAGGCTGCGCTCGCGTTTCGAGTGGGGTCTTGTTGTCGACATCCAGCCCCCTGACTTTGAAACACGTCTGGCCATCCTCCAAGCCAAAGCCAAGCAGAGGGGAGAAAGCATTGCTCCGGAGGCACTGGAACTCATCGCCCGGAAGATCCAGCAGAACATAAGGGAACTGGAGGGAAGCCTCAACCGGGTTATTGCCTACGCCAAGCTTCTTAATACCGAGGTCACTCCAGACTTAGCCGCTAAGGCGCTGGAGAATATCGCCGATAAGGCGCCCGTCAGTGCCACAATAACTCCTGCCCTGCTGGTAGAAGCTGTCGCCAGCAGCTTCCAGCTCTCGCTTACCGACATGAGGGGACTAAAGAGGGATAAAGAGACTTCCCTAGCCAGACAGATAGCCATGTACCTCATCCGTCATGAGACCAACTGCCCGCTGGCTCAGATCGGTAAAGAGCTGGGAGACCGCAATCCTTCCACCGTCAGCCATGCCTGTGAAAAAATCGCCGCCGAAATAAGCTCAAGCCCCTACCTTAAGCGCAAGGTAGCCGCCATCCGTGAGCGGGTCTTCCCCGGATAAAGAATCAGCGGTTATCTGCTATCCACACCGGACACCTCCTTTGCTTCTCTCCCTTATGCCCTCAGGGCATGCCGATATATCAAAGATTTTGCAGAAAAAAGGGCAGGTTT
>JAQTTS010000125.1 GCA_028710655.1 Dehalococcoidales bacterium | reverse complement strand
AAAATAAAAGCCGGCTCCATGAGCACCCATATCCATACGTTCCTCCCGTGAGCGCTCGTAAAATGTGTCAAATTTTTTGCCTGTTCCGTGAAATACCTTTGTTTCATCCGCTTGCATCCCCTCAATCTCCAGAGCCTTCTCCGGATTCTCGGTCTGCCACTTATCCAGAACGGCCTGCTTTGCCTCACGGGTTGGCACAGCATCCACCATAGCACTAACTCGTTCAATGACAGGGTCCACACCACCTCCCGGCCCGCTCCCCCCAACCTCGCCAGGCCGTCCCTCATGTCCGAAATTACCTGAACCCAGTCCGCCCTTCTGCACCGCCCCGCCCTCCAGCCGCTCCAGCACCTCCGCCACCTGCGCCTTGAGCACGCGCTGGACGGCCTTGCAGAGCAGGCGCTCGTCGGCGGACAGGGGGTTGACGTGACCCTCGTTGGCGGGTTGGAGTCGTTGGGGTTGGAGTAGGGTTGTGGTCATTTTAAGGCCTCCACCACTTCTCTACTTCCACGAAGTCGCCCGACCCCCCTACGGTCAAATCTCCCCGACTCGTTCCGCACCCGCAGCCGGATCGGGATGCCCGCGAGATCTGGGTGGACATACTGACCCTCGACCTCCATGGACATGCCGTCACCGACCCCCTTCTCCTTCTTCCCAAATAACGCCCCACCAGGAGAGCCGTCCTCGTTCTCTTGAGTGCTGTTCGCCTGGATTCCGGTCTTGCCGGTTGTATTATTTATGCTTGCGTCTGCCTCAGGTGAGCCTTCGGACGCGCCTCCCAGTGGGGCAAATTGCTGTACTGCGGCCTGCGCCTGCTGAAGTGGGATTGGGGTGTCGCCCCACGGCACTGGTTCTTCCCCGTCCCGCTTGCGCACCTCATTGACAGTGATGACGCAGGTGTTGAGCTTGGTGCTGTCCTCGTTGAGCTGCTCCCGCTTGTCCTTTGGGACGGGGTTGTCGAAGGCCACGAACAGGCGCTCGTCGTAGAGCGGGCACAGCTTCTCATTCAGCTTCTCCTCAATCAAGGTGCACCGTGGGAGCGTGTTGAACTGTGCCATGTACAGGTCGCTTCCCTCCATGCCCGCCCGTGGAGCGCGTGAGATGTAGCTGGAGTCAATCAAGCCAAGTGGGACTGGGAACGCACTGGCAATCTTCTTAAGTACCCACTCCTCGCCGTCGTTGAACCTCAACTCCTGCGGCGTCCAGCCAATCTTGTCTATCTCAAACCGGTGGTCGGCCACTTTCACCTTGCCGGCGTTCTTTGCCCCTCTGAACATCGCGTTCCACTCCCGCTCCACCGCCGCTCGTTGCGTGGCATCCAGCTCACCCTCGATGTATTTCACGATCAGGTCAGGTCTGGCCATGTTAGACATTGTCGCAATGATGAACTTCTCACGAAGCTCTCCACTCTCAATCGCATATGCCGCCGCCTGCACCGGCCCGAGTCCATACCAAGCGTCTTGCGGATTGGGATACTTGAAGTGGATGACATCCTTCTCCTCAAACTTCATGCTCTCGCCCGGCGTCCTGTTCCAACCGTATAAATACCCACCAATAAACTTCTCCCTGTCCGGGATGATCTTGACCCACTGACTGCGCAGGACGAACAGCTTGCTTGGCACGCCCAGCTTGTCCTTCTCCACGAGCCAGTAGGCGTTACCGGTCAGATCAAGCATTGTGCAAGTGAGTTCCTTCATCTCAAACGAGTTCTCCTGATCATTGACATTCTGGAACAGGTCTATGATTGGATGCTCTTCCAGCTCCTCGAAGTCCTCGGCACCGCCCACATGCTCAAGGCTCTTACCGAGCCTCTTCCTCAGCCATGCCGACTGTTCCCGGCTGACTGCCTTCGTGCTGAAGTTGGACACCTTGGATTGTCCTTTGCCCCTGCTGGAGTAGACGCGGAGCGGGGTGGATGCGAAGCGGTTGGCGGAGACATTGACGCAGGAGTACACCCAGCCCCAATACTTTTTCACAAGTGCTGTGTGGCTGATGTCCGGGTCTTTGCCGTAGCGATTCAGGAACTCAAACGAGCCTGACGGCAGGGAGGATGCTATCGCCCTGCGGAACAGGATGCTGGTCGCCATCTTGATTCTGGTTGTTAGATTCATGCCACCTTCTTCTGCAACAGCCATTGATATTCTTTTGCCAATATCTCGTATCCAAGCTCGATCGCCCTCGGTATGACCAACTTACCTTTGCCTTGTGGTTGAGCGGTGTCCATCACATCATCCACCAACAACAAGCCATCAGAGACCAACAACGGGTGAGCGAGCCCAAAACATCTCAAGTGCCACTCTGCACTTTCCTGCTCGTTCTCGTGGCAGTCCATGCCGTCCAGATAAATCAGGTTGAAATGCTCCCTGCCCAGGCTTGGCAGGACGTTCAAGGCATCGTCATTCAAGAACTCCACGCGAGCAGCGTCTTGCTTGATCGAGTTCAAGATGGCACAACAGATGACCTCCGTGTCCCTGTCGATGTCAACGGAGACGAGCTTGCCCTTGCCCTCGTGGTTGAGGAGGCTGGCGAAGTAGATCGTGGAGAAACCGTCAGTCTCTGCCGCGTAGGAGCTGCGCGTCCTGCCCACCTCAAGGATCATGGGATCGTCCAACAGTTTCAATGCTTGCACAGCCTTGGTCATTGTTTCTGATCGTTTGTTCATCTTGGTAAAATGCTGTTGTCCTTCTTGTTTATGACTTCCCAAACGTTAGGGTCATTCTCGTCCACACTAACCTCGTCCTTCCTCCGGAGCTGGGCCAACCGCTCCTTCAATTGCTCCTTCAAAGACTTCTGCTCAGGTTCAGGCATATTATTTATTTTTGATTAACTTCACCGGTTCTTGTTGCGGCCACATAACTGTCACTGACACTGGAGGAGTTCCTCCACCCATCCAAACCCACAACCACACTCTTCCAGACAACAATACTTTCACTCGTTCAAGCCACGACATTTTCCAACAAGATACTACTTGTCCTGTATTTGAAATCCGACAAGCAGGCAAAGAAATCCGACAAGCAGGCAAACTGTCGCATTCCGCCTCTGTCTTACTTGAAGGACGGGTGAAAGTAACGTTTGCCGCCTTAAAAAGTATGGGCTTCACATTATCCCATCGTCAAGCATATTGCTCCTTGACCATTGATTCAAGTTCCAATCGCTCCTCTGGAGAACTGGCTTGGTCTAAAATCGCTTGAATGTCAGCCGGTAAATCTGCCTTATCCGCTATCATTCCCACCGATCCTACATGTGGGTTGATTATACTCGTGCTCATCATGTTGACCGCCCCGGCCACAGCATCCATCTGGTCGTCGTGGATGGCATCCTCACCGAACTGCTCGGCCTCGTCCAGGAACGCTTTGTTCCATGCCCCCTTGACCAGCATGACATTTCCTGCTTCGGCAGCGGCGGCCAACGGCATTGCTCTGATGATCTTATCCCCGGACGGTCGGTCGCCCTTGAAGCTGTATCCGACCAACAGCCTGCGCCGGTAATGGTCAACCAAGCTCTTGCCGGACGCGCCGCCCTCTTCCTCCATCACGATCTGCACTTGCTTCCCGTCTTCGTTGGCCGTGGACTGTACAAGCATTTCGTTGCCTGCCGGTGATAGTCTCGCGTGGCGCATGTCCAGAACCACCCACCTGCCATCCTGCGTCCCGGCCACCTTGGCCCCGGCTGTCCAGTCCGGGTCGTTGTTGCCGGTGGATGGGGTTGATGCCATATCCCAATATCTGAAGATGCTTCGTAATGGCGGAATTGCAGTCGGCTCAATAATCCTGAACCACTCCCGTCGCATTAGGCTTCCCCCGGTGGAGATGAAAGCACCCTCCAACTCCTGCTGGGCAAACATAGTGGTGTATTGCCTGCGGAGGGTGTCGGCGAATTGAGGTGGGTTGAAGGGGTTGTCTTTGGTAGTGGCGTGGAAACATTTTGCGTCCGGTCTTTGTGGATCGTTAAATACTTTTGCTGTCCAGTGATCTAATCCCCTCGGAGTGAAGCCACAGGCCAGCCACCCCTGTTTTCCCTCATAACGTAAACAAGCTATTAAAATGTCGAACGCTTCCTGACTGCACAAGCTCGCTTCATCCCACACCGCACCTCGCAACGATGGCCCTCTTGCTCTTTCCGGATCGTCCAGGGATCGGCAGATGATCTCGCTTCCATTGAACATCCTGATTATGCCCTTGCTTTGGTTGTGCTCAAGAATATGCGGCTTAGCCATTGTCGTGAATACTCGCAGGATGGTGTCGTTCAAAAGTGGATACGTGGGCGCGTAGCAACCGTAGAGTCCTTTCTGCATCAATGACCACTTGTAAAGCCTCATCGCCAACGCCGTTGACTTCCCCGCTCCCCTGCCTCCCACGAACCCGATGTAAGGAATGCCTGCACATGATGCAAACTCCAACTGTGCTTTGTGGGCGGATATTTCCACTGGCCCTGCTATCATGTATTCCTCGGTATGATTCGCTTGACGGTTGTGGTTGTAGTGTTGCCTAGCCGAACTTCCCTGAACACGACTTCGCGCGGGGTATTGTCCGTAACCTCTACCTTGTCCGTGACCTTGCCTTCCACCCGGTCTGCCAGGAACTGCACCGCCCACATCTCTCCGTTGATAGCCTTCTGCATGACGGCCTTTGCCACCTTCTCGAAGTTGGTTGTGCCGGTGGAGTCTTTCTTGTTCCCATGCTTGCGAAGCATCTCTGTTATGGATTGCTCCCGTTTGGGTCTGCCGTATGGGTTTGCTACTTTGCCTTTTTGAAACATGACTAATAAATTATTTTTATTATGTACGGATTGGGAGTCGTGGATGAAGAAACAAGTTGTTCGAGCGTGGTCATGCTTGCCGAGTCTGCTCCTGTCATTTTGACTCCCGAATCAGCTTTTTGGGTGGGCACATTGCACCTTCCTTTTTACCGCCTTATTTTAACGGAGAATCGTCAAAAACAAAATAACCTTCTTAAAATGCTTTTATAACTCGTTGATAATCAACGAGAAGATTTTTTCATTTTTTTCTTGCTATTATTTAATAAATTTAATATATTTTAGTCATGAAAGAAAAAACCATGAACCAGCAGGGGATGGAAGATGAAGTAATCCAAGCCCCGAACGATGCAGAAAAAGAAACCCTCACCAAATAGCATGGAGAATGATAATGAACGAAACAAAAATGCTCAAAGTAAGTATCAATACTGTCCAAGTCCCGCATGGAGCCGCAAGTCACTGGGCCTACGGGTGTCATCGATTAATTGCAACGGTCGGGCAAGACACAATAATATCCGCCACGGGGCGATTACTCAGTTGGAGATCGGGGAACTGGTCATCACAAGCAAAAAAATCGGTGGATAGTTTCACCGCTACCTGGGAAGGCAAGATGGTGAGCATCGAGGAAGCAATTGATCTCGCAGAAGGTCGTGCATCACGCCCACGAGGGATATGCTACCTGCGGAAGCTATTAGCCGAGTCCAGACAAAAAGAGGTCCGAACAATGTCGGGAGCAGACGCAAACTTCGTTTCTGCGACGTAATCGCAAACATCATCGCGGCCATTAGCGATAGAGCGGCGAAATTGTTAAAAACAGTAGATGATACAGAGAAACATAACCCTAACCAAATAACAAGGAGAACGAAAATGACAAAAACTGAAATTGAACAAGCCTACAACCAATACCAGCCCCTGCTCCACAAGCTGTCCCACCAGTGCGCCAGCCGGTGCGGGAGGCCTGAAGAGGATGTTTATGGGCAGGCCTGCTGGCTGTTCATGCAGGCCACCGAATCGTTCAACCCCGCACAAGGCGAAGCATTCCGGCCATACATGCAAAGCACGGTACATAACGGGCTGATCAAGTGGGGGCGTAAGATGGACTTGCCTCTAACCCTTCCTTACTACGATAAAGAACACAGTTTTGGAAAGCCCATTGATATTGTGGGTGAAGGGAACCTTGTGGCTAACGGACAGAGCACATCGCTAACCCCCGACAGACAGGTAATATTCCATGAATGGCTTACAAATCTATCCACAGAATGCAGGGAAGTGGTAATGATAATCCTGAACGGGCCGGGCGAGGTGCTTGACCTGGGTATGGGGATGATTGTGCCGAAAACGGTTAAGGGTGCTTTGCGGCGGTATTTGAGGTCAAAAGGATGGACGGATTACCGGCTGTGGAAAACCCTAAAAACGCTAAAAATGGAGGTCAAGGCACTCTGAAACCCCTGCAAACATTGAACGAAACTCAACCTGCGGTCGAACCGCAGGTTGAAATTTAACCTTACTTTTATAGTAAATAAACCGACCGCAAAAGGTATATTAAAAGGAGGCAAAAATGCTCACAGAAATGACCATCCTACTGCTGACCCTGTTC
>JAQTTS010000124.1 GCA_028710655.1 Dehalococcoidales bacterium | reverse complement strand
TTGTCCCTGACAATACTAAACCCCCGTTGCACTGTCTACGCAGGGGCGGGGGTTTAGTTATTCAATTGTGCGAAGGGTGTTTAACTCAGAATACCCGCAATGTAATACACGGTCTGCGTATCACCGCCGGTGTCAGCCTGCGAGAGCGTAAGTTCAGTGGCCGAAGCCGCCGAAACATATGCTACCCTGTCAGCCGTACCATCGTCAGTTCCGCTCACGATATACCAGGTAGGCGTACCGTCCAGGCCGTGAGAGATAACAACGTTGGTCGAGCTGGCATCAACAGTTGCCGACCCGACAGTTAGCTGCCCCAAAGTAAATGAATCACCTAAAGCGGAAGCATTCTGCGTACCCTTAATGAGTGGAGAAGTAGGCATTAGGTCATCGATGAGGAGCTAGTGATAACACGAACCGCATCAGTGCGGAGAAGGCCGTAACCCAAATAAGTATGCCACCCAAGAGGAATGAACCTAGCAAGCTTGTCAGTAATCGGTCCCTGCACAACGTGCGGGGCGATAGATTCAACCTTGGCGATTCCTTCCTGACCCAGGAAGTAGGTCTTGTAGACGTCATCATCCGCAGCAGCGCCTCCACCTACGGAACGATAGGTACGGTTGGTTTCCAAGAATCGGAAACCTCCCCAACTGCCAATCTCAAAGTTAGCAGCAGCTATCGTGTTCGTGTAGGCGTTCGGGAACAGCCAACCTGCCTCGCCAGTATTGACCTTGAAGTCATAAGCGACCTCAGGGGCAATAATGCAGAGATACTTGTCGCCCTCCCACGGAACCACGTTCGCCCTGGTCAACTTCACCCTCTCCTGCCGAATTAGGGTAGGAGTGATAACGTTGCCAGTGGTAAGCGTGCTCTCCGTAGAACCCGCCGTATAGGTGATATTCGTCGAAGTATCGACCGAGTTCAAGCGGGCGATCTCATCAATGGATTCCACCATGTTACGAGCGAGAATGTTAGCGACATCAGCATCCCAGGCGGGCTGGAACGAATCCACACTGAGCCTGCGAGTCTCCACAACCGCACTACCATACTCGTAAGGAGTAATGGTCGTAGTGGTATCAGAGAGACCCACGGAGTCTACATCAACCGCTTCAGACAGGGGAGTCGTGACTACCGCCATGTCATCCCAGAACCTGAAGCTTATAGGATTACCTGGGTTGGTCAGATTGCCCGGCTTAGTGCGTGCCATCTGATCCCAACAAAGATCACTTCTTAGAGCGAAACGGCTAACCGTTTCGTAAGCAGTAATAACCAAGTTGGACAGTTGACCGCTGCCGACATCTGACGTTGCACCAGTAATGACCGAAGCCATTTTAGTCCTTTGTGTTGTCAGTTTAACGTTTAACTAGAGGACAGGTGCTCCGAGGCAAGCTGGAAGACTTCCTCCTTCGAGGTGGCATTGGCCAACCTCTCGGCGAGGTTAAGATCAACGGAAGCGCTGGAGGCAGAAGCAACCTGCCGTCCGAGGTCTGAGGCACTAACCGATCTCTTGTCTTCGTCTTTCTGGTTCACTGCCTGGGTAGCTATGCCCAGGCCTTCGATGAATTCCTTAACGGATTCTTCCGTCAGGTTTTCACCCACCTTCTCAACAACAATAGAAGCAAGTCCAGCAGGGGCACCGAGGGCGTTCAACGCTCCCTCTGCGGTCTTGCGTCGAGCCGCCTCCAGCTCGATCTGGGCCAACACTTCTTCCCTTGAAGGGCGCTCTTTGAGTGCCTTCTCAAGGTCACGGTTCCTCTTACGAAGCTCCGTGATAACAGAAGAGTCGCCGCCGCTCTCCACTTCTTCGCTATCTGTAAAGATGTCTGTCATGTTTCTAGCTCCCTCTGTCCGTCCTCAAGTGGGGTAGGGCACACCACCTGGCGGTTCACCAGCCTCTCGGCATCTTCGGTGCCGGTTCCGAGTTCCGCATGAATAGCCTGCGTAGCATCGCAAGTCTTATCCGCTTTCCGGTGATAAAGCGGCAAGACCGATCTTTTGTGGCGTCCCAGATCGAGAGTAATCAGTGAAGAACGACAGCTTCCTGTCATCTGCTCTTCCCCGCTCCTTCCCAATCTGCTCGGCCAAACCTGCTATCTCTTGTAAAGAACGCCCAGAATCGGATTTTATTCCGGTTACTAGCGATAAAATCTCGTCCTGAGTCACACCGTACTGCCCTATATCGCCACCTACTGCCCTCAGAATCTCAGCAGCATCAGCGAAGGCGGCTCGTGCATCTTCCTCGTTCAGGTCGGACAACCCAGAAATGCGAGAGATTTGGTCCCGACTAACCCCTACCCCTTGCTGTTCAGCGGAGAATTGTAGGGTCGCTTTTTCTATTACCTCTGCAACCTCTGGCGGAGCCTGACCGGCAATAGCGTCAAACCAGTTGTCGAACGACAACCCGGGATGCCCCTCCCTCTGCATCCACTGGTCCAGAACGCTAAAGTAGTCACTGCTCGACGTGGCCTTAATGAATGCTGGGACTGCCGTAAGGAACGCCATCTCCCCAACCCCCTTGTTGAGCATGGTCCCGACAGCCGTACGATATGAGCCATCACTGTCTTTGTTTACCCCTAGGGCCTCTAGTCCCTGAGAAACCCGAGACGTATAGTCTTCGTATCGTCGCTCGGGGTCGGTGAATCCGTAGAACTTTTCGATCCCGGGATAAAGGGTCTCTTTGTAGAACTTGGTCTGTCTCATGGCTGAAGTCGTCTGCTCGGCAGACCATGATCCCAGGGTTCCCTGGACAATAACGGACTGAACGTCCGGGTCTTTCAGCATACGCCCCACCATTGTAGGGTCAGTGATCCCTGCGCTTGTTAGAGAGGCCCTGACAGCCTCTGTAACGAATCCTTGCCACGACCCCCCAGGAGAGGACACCTGACCGACAGAACCGGCGTCAACGGCCTTAGGATCGACCATATATGACTCTGGCTTATGGATCGGGGTGGTTCCCTTGTTGGTTGCCCACCCCTTCCCTAGGGTGGCCTCCACCTGTTCTACGGAATCGAATTGGAACCTAAAGGAATAGTCGCCCCACTTGTATTCGGCAAAATAGAGATCCTCCGCATCTTTGCGGTCGACAATCACTATCTGTCCACCAGACCAAACGCCGGGAGCGGCCTGCTCTGCCTTAACTGGGGCGGGGGCGGGGGACGTGTCTACGGGAGCAGTCGTCTTCGCCGCCGGAGCCGGAGCCGGAGCTGAAGCTGGGGCTGGTTTTGGTGCAGAAACCGGAGTCGAACTAGCCTTAGTGGGGCTGGACGTTCTAGTGGTTGGTGCAGTCACTTGAGGAATGTTGGACCAGAACTTCTTAATCAAATCATTTCTGGTGGCTGCATGGGGGATAGCCTGAAGCGAGTTTAGTTCGTTCTGTTCTTCGGGAGTGAGGGGCCTGTAACCCATTATACCATCCTCATGACATTACCAATTGACTGTCTCATGGAATCCAGAAAGGTTCCGGTGGCCTGTCCGGTGGTGGCCAGCCTGCTCACTTCTGCGCCACGCTGGGCCGAGTCTATTCCAAGACCCTGGGACGCCTGCCCAACCGCAAGCTGATCCGACCTGGAGGCAGCAATCCCAGTTCTCTCGGCAATGGACTGGTATCGTGGTAGCCATTCCTCCTCTGTTGTGCCGTCTGGGCGAAGATTCTGTACCTTCTTGTATTTGTCTGTAGCTCTAAAGATTTCCTTCAAAGACTGAAGGGGTTCCTCCCCGTAGGAGGGGTTGTCGAAACGTCGCCTATGGGTCTGCATGTAGGCGTCGGTGGCCCTCTGAACTAGGGTTTCGTTCTGTTCGCCAATAACTGCCCCAGCATAGGTCTTTGCCATGTCGAGTATTTCACGCCTGTCGGGAGGACGATACTTGGGGCCAGCATACCCACCACCCCCTCCAGCCTCTGGGGTAGACCACCCCATAACGGAAGACATCGCATAGACCGTAAGGTTGGGGTTCTCCACCTGAGCCTTGAGTGCCCCCTCATACTGTTGCAGGACATGGGTTCTGGTTCCGGGATGAGGGATACTGTCGATTTGGCCCAACATTTCTTTGACTGTTGGTCCGGGCATGTGCTTCTTGGTTTCCTCGAACTCCTCTGGAGTAAGCGCCCTATCCCCGGCAGTAGCAGCAAAGCTCCCCCACTGCTCCGTAATCAGGCGTTCTTTTTCCAGCATTTCCGCAACCCGTGTGTATGCCTCTGTTCTTTCTACGGGCTTCTCCCTAGATGTTGTAGCACGCAGGTATGCTCCCGCCATCTTGTCCAAGTCGGTAACCTCAGCATAGGAATTAGATAGGGCCGTCTCCCTTGCTGCTGTCGAGGTTTCAGCCCTGCGAGCATCGGCAGACATGGGAACAGCAACCTGGAGAGTTATCATCTGTTCGCCAACGTGCCCCCCAATCGGCCCAAGGCTCTTGAACGCCCGGTCGGAATATAGCCCCCTGGTATTTTCCGCCTGCTGGAGCGTTATCCTGGCCCTACCCTTGGGGTCATAAAAGTTAAGGTCGTAGACAATGTAGTCCATACCGTTCTGCCTGACACGACCAGCCTCGTGGAGGTTTTTGAGATCAACTCCATGACTTGTAATGTCGACACCTAACGTATTGTTGAGGTAGTCACGGGCAGTTAAGAGTAGGGCGTCGGTGTAGCTATCTTCTCCTGCCAGGTCGAACCACTTGTTTCCACCCCCCATAACTAGGTCCTGGAAGGTTAGCGTCCCCTCAGGCATTTCCGGAGCCGGGTCTTCCTCCGTGCCTTCGATCCGTGGAGCCCCAGAGAAACCTATAGGCTTTAGCTCCCCAGATTTAGCCCGAGCAACAGCCTCGTCGAGGGTAAGCCCCTGCCCCTGGGCTTTCCAATACATGGCTTCCATGTAGTCCTCTTCGAGCCTCATCCTTTCCGGCCCTGGAGCCACAGCAACAGCATCCAGAAACTCGCTGAGAGTATAGTTCTGGTACTCCGTTTGCTCTGTTTGTTCCATTGTTTCTGTTGCTATATCCGACATGGACTATCTTTCACTGAATAGAACACCTATAGGCCCCCAATATTCCCACCAATAAAGAAGGTGTAGAAAAAAATATCCGAAGCGTCATTGTCATAGACCCTTGAAACGAAGTCATGGTAGGTGTTTTCTAACCCTGGGTCAGCCTCCATTTGGGTGTAAAACCTTTCCCTTATTCTCTGATATAGTCTGCGCACTTCAGCGTTAGTTGAAGTGGGTTTAAAACCCATAGCCCTAACCTGATCGAAAGCCGCATTGAATTCCTGTAAGAGAGGCTTGAGCCTTTCTGGGAGCAGCCCAGCGACAGCGAACCTTTGAGCTGGGGTCATGTCTAGGAACTCCGCCTCACGACCTCGCCCGTAAGAATGGAGAAGCTCACGAAGGTGATCGTCTGCCTCTGAGACCATCTTGTTGTACTCGGAAACCGATATCTCCCCGCTCTCCATTTTCTCTTTCAGTTCCACCTTATGGTCAGCGAACTCGTCGTAAATCAGGAAGTCCTCCCGTTCTGTTGGTAGGAACCCGGAAAGGTTGGGATTCAACGAAGCAAGGGTGTTGGTAATGTCCGCCGACATCCACTCAGGGGGAAGCCTGAGTTGGCGCTCCATCTTAGCTCTCAGCTCGTCATCTTCAGGCTCAGTGCCCCTTTCAAGCGCACCCAAGAGGAATTCAGACGCATTAGGAACCCTAACCCTGTCCCCTCCGATGTCCATGTAGACCACCCTGAAATACTCCTGGTTGCCCATCTCACGCAGCCGATTGTATAAAGTGGACCTAACCTCAGAGTCGGTTGCTGTGGCAAGCTTGTCAAAGATGTCGGCCCTAGCCTCGAAGTATCCCCCTATAACTTCGTCGAAGTATTGACTAATGGCCAGCTCTCGTGGGTTCTTCTTTCCTTCGTAGATCCTATAGTCGTAGGCCGCACCACGCATCCCCTTTAGTACCCCCCTAAGGTCTTTGGAGAACTCCTCCCACTCAACCGAAGTGCCGTCCAAGTCCGGTTCCATGGCAAGTAGGGTGTCAATGTCTTTTGACCTGTCCTCAACGTAATGCCGCATAGAACCTGTCAAGGTAGGGAATTCCCGGTTGTATCTCTTGACGAAGTTCTCGTAAGCGTGACCGTCAAAGTTCTCGTCCCAGTAGTCGAGGGCCTCATATTTGGCATCAATGTCATAGTTAATATGCTTATAGAGGCTCCAGTTGTATAGGATGGCCGGAACGGAGTCGATAACGTCCCCACCAAAGTTGGAGATGATAACAATCTCTCTTTCTCCGGCAAGAGACTGATTGGCCGCTAGGCGTGTTGCAACCTCCAGGGGAAGGGGCTCTATCGCCCCACTCTTCAGCAGCTCCAGGTATTCGTCGTACTCGTCCCATTCT
>JAQTTS010000123.1 GCA_028710655.1 Dehalococcoidales bacterium | reverse complement strand
AGGTATGGCGATAACGTTTACAGCGCCCTGTATAAGGTAACCAATAATTATACCACCTATACAATCATAGGCAGTGAGACAGGCAGCCTTTCCGGCAGCTTCTTCTCCGGCTCAAGCGCAAGGACGGCAAGAGTCAGGTTCCAAGGTGAGGAAGTAAAGGTGCTATTGGATAACGGGGCAGGCATATATACGGCGACGCACACGACCGATGGAGAGTATACCACAGGAAACATTAGCATAGGAACTTACGGATTGTTAAACGGCGGAGCAACCTTTGACAATTTCGCCGTTAAATCGATCTCTGATGTAGCCGATGATTTCACCCTGAACTATCTAACGCCGCTTGACCCGTTTGACAGCCCGAACTGGGTTATAGCCGACGACGGGACCGGCAACTACGTTTATAAGCAAACAGCGTTTAATGACTGGATGCACCATATAGCGGTAATGAAGAACGGACGCATTGCCGACGGCGAGATCACCGCTAAATTCAGCCTGCCTGGCATCGCATGGAACCAGACCGAGTATCTCTATATCTACTTCAGGATGGACGATAACGGTAACGGATACGCCATAAGGCTTCGCAGGTATGGCGATAACGTTTACAGCGCCCTGTATAAGGTAACCAATAATTATACCACCTATACAATCATAGGCAGTGAGACAGGCAGCCTTTCCGGCAGCTTCTTCTCCGGCTCAAGCGCAAGGACGGTAAAAGTTCAATTGCAAGGCACCGCGGTAACAGTTTTATTAAGCAATGGCACCACAACCTATAAGGCGACGCACGCGACCGATGGAGAATATACCACAGGAAACGTGGGTATCGGAACCTACGGGCTAATAAATAGCGGCGCATCCTTTGACGATTTCTCCGTAAAAACCTCCGCAGATATCAATGATAATCTTACACCGAACATGTTTAAACCGGTTGACGCATTTGATGATGCTAACTGGAATATTACGAACGGCAGGTATTATCAAACCGCTGCCGGCGACGGATCGTACCATACGGCGTTCAGTCAGATCGAGAAGATAACGGATGGCGAGATCGATACAAAATTCAACCTGAGCGCAGACGGTTCGATCCTGCTATACTTCAGGATGGATGAAAATGGTAACGGCTACGCCATTAAGATCAGGAGGGCCGGCAGCACAGCTTACGCTTCTTTGGCTACCGTAAGCAATTACGCGGTAAGCGGCGGCAGCGAAACGACATTCTCCTCGTTCTTCCCCTCCACGGGCGACGCCGAAAGGACCTTAAGGGTTACATTAGACGGTACCCAGGTCAAGGTATACCTCGCAAATGACACCACGGAAAGCTCCGTGGCCTACACGGTAAGCGATACATATCCTTCCGGCCGCATAGGCATAGGTACTTACGCGCTTGCCGCATTAAGCTCGGCATATTTCGATGATGTTAAGATAGACCGTTATGGTGCCGCGGAGATAGACGACTCATTCTATGCCAGTCAGCAGTTCCAACTGACGGCGATCGCGCCGATCAATGGAACCTGGCAGGTCGCGAGGGATGCCGATAATAATTATATGTATCAACAGTCAATGCTTGATAGTTCATATCATATCGCTGCGATGCAGGGCGAGCCGATAGCAAACGGTACAATACAGACTGATTTCAAACTTCAATATAACGATGACGACAGAATCGTTATGTACTTCAGGATGAACGAGAGCGGCTCGGGTTACGCGATCCAGGTAAGGAGATATTACGATAGCGCTTATGTTTACCTGAACCTTGTAAATAATTACGCTATCAGCACCCAGATAGGAGGTTCTTTATATATCGCTAACTTCTTCCAGAATGACGGCGGCGCATGGCATACACTGAAGGTAGACTTTAATAATAACCTGATAAGGGCGTATCTGGATACGCAGGAAAGTTATCTATTGGAAACAGACTCTACCCATACATCCGGCGGCATCGCGCTGGGTACTTATTCATTGATCCAACCGGCAAAGTTTGACAATGTCGTTGTATCACAGGCAGCGGAATCCGACAGTTTCTCTAAGACAGGCGCGTCAGGATTTACACCCAGAAATGACGGCGGCAATTGGCGGATAGCGATAGACGAGACAGGAAACTATGTATATCAGCAGTCGGCCACAGACGCCAATACCCATATAGCCGTATTAAATAATGAAACCATCCAGGATGGTACGGTGGAGGCTAAATTCAAGATCAAATATGACGGTGATGACAGGGCCATATTATACTTCAGGATGGATACCGCCGGTAGCGGATACGCAGTACAGGTAAAGCGGGATGAAAACGATGCTTATCTGTATCTATACGCGGTTAACAATTACTCGCTTGACAGGCAGATAGGCAGTTCCATTAAATTTACAGATTTATTTGCGGGCACAGAAGTATGGCACACCATAAGGGTTGAGCTCAATGGCTATTCCATAAAAGCATATCTTGATAATCAAGCGAGTTATATAAACCAGGTGCATGTAGGCAATGCTTCCGGCAGCATCGCTATCGGGCCCTATGCCTTGGTCGGAGAAGCATACTTTGATGATGTGGCTGTTTCGCATATCGATCTTAATGATGAGTTGACCCAGACGCCAGAAACACCATTTACTTCACGCACGGACGGCGGCAAGTGGGATGTGGTAAAAGACACGACAGGCAACTATGTTTATCAGCAATCCGCGCTGGATAGTAATGCCCACATCGCCTTCCTAAAGGATCAGACCATCCAGAACGGCGCCATAGAGACAAAATTCAAGCTAGGGTATGATTCCGACGAAAGGATAAGGTTATACTTCAGATTGGATGAGAACGGCAACGGTTACGCAGCCCAGGTAAAACGATACTATAATGATGCGTATCTGTACCTCTATACTGTCACCGGTTACGCCATGGATAAGCAGATAGGCGGAGTCCATGGATTTGGCGACTTCTTCCTGAACGACGGCGGCGCATGGCATACGGTGAAGGTCATGCTTGACAACAGCTTGATAAAGGTATACCTCGACAGTCAAATAAACCATATAAACCAGAAATATGATGGGAATACGCTCGGTAGCATAGCTATAGGGACGTATGATCTGGAATCAGAAGCGTATTTTGATGACATAATAGTGACAGAAGCCCCTATTATCAACAGCTTTGCCGAGAAGATCGAGACGTCGTTTACGCCCAGGACCGACGGCGGCAACTGGCAGATGATAGACGATGAGACTGGCAATTACGTATACATGCAGTCACTCATCGATAATAGCACCCATATAGCAATGTTAAATAACCAGGGTATCCAGAACGGCACTATAGAGATGAAGTTCAAGGTGGCGTATGCGTCATATAACGAAGAGATAACCCGGTTATACTTCAGGGTGGACGGTGAAGGCAACGGCTATGCGGTCCAAATAAAGCGCTACAACAACGACGCCTATATCACATTATACACTGTCAAAGCCTACGGCTATGATAAGCAGATAGGCGGAACAAAGGGCTATGGCAACTTCTTCCTGAATGACGGCGGCGCCTGGCATACAGTAAAGGTTGCTCTTGACGGCAGTTCCATAAAGGTATATCTGGATGCCCAGGCAAGCTACATTGACCAGAAACATTCGGGCAATACCTCCGGTGAGATCGGCATAGCTACTTCTGCCCTCGTCAACGAAGCGTACTTCGATGACATAGTAGTTACAGAAGCCCCTGTTATCAATAACTTCGCCGAAACAGTTACCATGCCTCTTACGCCCAGGGACGACGGCGGCAACTGGCAGATGATAGATGACGGAACGGGCAACTACGTATACATGCAGTCCATGATAGACAACAGCACTCATATTGCGTTGCTTGATAACCAGGCCATCCAGGACGGCAGTGTCCAGATGAAGTTCAAGATAGCATACGCGTCATATAACGAAGAGATAGCGCGCCTGTACTTCAGGCTGGATGAACAGGGTAACGGCTATGCGGCACAGATAAAGCGCTACAACAACGACGCCTATATCACATTATACACTGTCAAAGCCTACGGCTATGATAAGCAGATAGGTGGAACAAAGGGCTATGGCAACTTCTTCCTGAATGACGGCGGCGCCTGGCATACAGTAAAGGTTGCGCTTGACGGCAGTTCCATAAAGGTATATCTGGATGACCAGGCAAGCTACATCAACCAGAAATACGATGGCGCTACCTTCGGCAATATAGCGATAGCTACTTCTGCCCTCGTCAACGAAGCGTACTTCGATGACATAGTAGTTACAGAAGCCCCTGTTATCAATAACTTCGCCGAAACAGTTACTATGCCTCTTACGCCCAGGGACGACGGCGGCAACTGGCAGATGATAGACGACGGAACGGGCAACTACGTATACATGCAGTCCAGGATAGACAATAGCGCCCATATTGCATTGCTTGATAACCAGGCCATTCAGAATGGTACGATCGACATGAAGTTCAAAGTGGCGTATGCGTCAAGCAACGAAGAGATAGCGCGCCTGTACTTCAGGCTGGATGAACAGGGTAACGGCTATGCGGCACAGATAAAGCGCTACAACAACGACGCCTACATCACGCTATACACTGTAGGCGGCTATGGTCTGAATAAACAAATAGGCAATAGTATTGGCTTTGGCAACTTCTTCCTGGACGACGGCGGTGCATGGCATACACTTAAGGTGGTGCTTGACAACAGCTCAATAAAGATATACCTGGATGACCAGGCAAGTTATATCAACCAGAAACACGTTGACTATACATCCGGCAATGTAGCCATAGGGACATCCGCTCTTGTCAATGAAGCATATTTTGATGACATAACAGTGACGAACTCTCCTGTTATGGATGACTTCGTAAATACGGTTGATCTGCCGTTTACGCCCAGGGACGACGGCGGCAACTGGCAGCTCATAGATGACGGTACCGGCAAAAAGGTCCTGACGCAGTCGGTCATAGACAGCACGCCTCATATAGCCGTCTTAAATAACGAAACTGTGCAGAACGGTACCATAGAGACGAAGTTCAAGTTAGGGTATGATTCTGACGACAGGATGGTCGTCTACTTCAGAATGGATGCGGGCGGCAACGGTTACGCGGTACAGGTTAGACGCTACAACAACGACGCCTATATCTATTTCAACAACGTATACAACTATAACCTTGGTATCCAGATAGGCGGCTCCGGATTCATAGATAACTTCTTCTACAACGACGGCGGCAATTGGCATACCATAAAGGTAGATCTTGACAATAATGTTGCTACCATCAGTCTTGATGGCGTAACCAGACTGACAAAACCCTACTTGATCCGCACTTCCGGGGGTGTTGCTATAGGGACTTTGAATTTGAATAACGCAGTCTGGTTTGACGATATGAAAATAACTCACACAGCAGTTAATGATGAGTTGTCACAGGCTCCGGCCATGCCGCTCACTCCTCTGGATGACGGCGGCAATTGGCAGGCCATCTATGACAAAGACCTTGATAAATATCATTATGCCCAGACAGCACTTGGCGGCTCGCATATCGCTGTTTTGGACGATAAATCCATAACCGATGGCGAGATCGAGACGAAGTTCAAGCTCCAGTATGATAGTGATGACAGGGTAGTGCTTTATTTCAGATTGGATGAGAACGGCAACGGTTACGCTGTGCAGATCAGGCGATATAACGATAATGGTTATGTTTACCTCAATACCGTGACCAATTACGTAATAGGCGAAACGCTGGCCAGCTGGGAGAATTACACCAGTGTCTTCGGCGCCACGGATAGCTGGCATACTCTAAAGATCCGCCTGGATGGGGAATCCATAAAAGTATATATGGATAACTCCCTGCGTATCGATACAAGGCATACGGGCAGCAAACAGGGCAATATAGCCATAGGGACTCTCTATCTGAATGACACGGCATATTTTGATGATGTAAGCGTAACCCGAACATTCCTCAATGATAAATTGTCTCAATCGGCCGTAGCACAGTTCACTCCGAGAGACGACGGCGGCAACTGGGAAATAGTGGATGATGGAACGGGTAATTATGTTTACAGGCAAACCATAGCCGACAGCAATACGCACATGGCCATGATGGATAATATGGCTATAGCGGACGGTTCAGTAGAAGCCAAGTTCAGGCTGCAATACAATTCCGATGAGCAGGCAAGGCTCTATTTCAGGCTGGATGCCAACGGTAACGGTTACGCGGTAAACGCGAAACGTTATAATAATTATTTATATGTTTACCTCTACACCGTTACCAGTTATTTCCTGGATAAGCAGATAGCCTCTTGGGGTTCTTCATACAACTTCTATTCAACATCGGGCGAATGGCACACCATGAAAGTAGATCTTAAGGCAGATTCGATCAAAGTATATGTTGATAATATGGCCGTGATACAGGAACTGCATAAAGGCAGC
>JAQTTS010000122.1 GCA_028710655.1 Dehalococcoidales bacterium | reverse complement strand
GACGAAATGAGGCCGATCAAGATACTGCCCGGATATCAGGAGTTTGCCGATGGCTCGGCGCTGATAGAGCTGGGCAAGACCCGGGTGCTGAGTGCGGTGAGTGTCGATGATAAGGTGCCGCCTTTCCTGAAGGGTGGTGGCAGCGGCTGGGTTACTGCGGAATATGCCATGCTGCCCCGCGCCACCTCCACCCGTACCCGGCGGGACTCCTCGCTGGGCGGGGTGACGGGGAGGAACCAGGAGATACAGCGCCTGATCGGGCGCTCGCTGCGGGCTGTAACCGACCTCAGCGTGCTGGGGGAGAGGACTCTGATCGTGGACTGTGATGTGCTTCAGGCTGATGGCGGCACCAGAACGGCTGCCATTACCGGCGCTTATGTCGCCCTGTATCAGGCGGCGCGGACCATGGTCGATATGGGAATAATATCATCCATCCCCTTTCGGAGCGCGATAGCCGCTACCAGCGTCGGCATCATTCACAGCAATATTATGCTCGACCTGTGCTACGATGAGGATTCCAGCGCTGCGGTGGACTTTAATGTGGTCATGACGGGTAAGGGTGAGTTTGTTGAGATTCAAGGGACGGCGGAAGGCAGGCCTTTTCCCAGGGAGGCTGTTGACTCCCTGATCACCCTGGCGGAAAAGGGCATCCAGCGGTTACTTCAGGCCCAGGAGGAAGCGCTCAAGCTGGTCTAGATGGCCTTCTGATCCCTTGTTGCCTCGGCTTGAAGCGTTTTGTCGTAGTGTAGTATAGTGTGGTAGTATTCTTATCATTATTGTCTACAAAGGAAAGTATTGACCTATGATGAAAGCAAAGCGTGCTAAACTGGTATGGATTGTTGCGGCCCTGTCTGTCTTCGGCATAGCCTGTTGCTACGGCTGTGCTGCTGAGAATAATACCCCGGTAATAAGCGGCCTTCATGCTGACTCCAATATGCTTTCCCCGGGACAGAGCGCTACGATAGCTGCGGTCGCCTCCGATCCGGATGGGGATGAGTTGCAGTATCAATGGTTCGTCTCCGAGGGAGATATCCCCGGGGAGGGTGCTGAGATTACTTGGACCGCCCCTCTGACCCCCGGCGCTTATACCATTACCGTCGTCGTCATGGACGGCAGAGGTGGCCGGTCGACCATGACGATTACCCTGGGTGTCGCACCCGGTAGCGACCCTGTCATTGTCAGCTTCGAGGCTGCCGATACCGGGTGTAAAAAGAGCACTCCGGTGGCAATTGACTGTCTTGCCTACGACCCGGACGGCGATGAGCTGACCTACGAGTGGTCGGCAACTGGCGGTGAGATAACGGGAGAAGGCCCGTTTGTGTCGTGGGTTGCGCCAGAGGAGCTGGGTACCTATACCATCACCGTCTATGTCAGCGATGGCAAAGGCGGCGAGCTGGAAGATTCTCTGGACATTGAAGTCAGTGGTGGCTGAGGGTAGAAGCCGCCGGCCCGTGGGGCCGGCAGACCTTGAGGATATCAGGCGGTGGTTAAGCCTCGGTCGCATCTCCTCTATTTCGCGGCTTGCTCGAACTCCTTCTTGCCGATGGACACGAATATGATGGCCAGGATACCCAGCGGAATGCTGCAGATAGCGGCCAGAATGGCACCGGCGAGAGCAAAGTTCCACATCTTTCTCTTGAGTGCGTAAATGCCCCCGGCGATGGCGACTGCCCCTAGGCCGATAATACCGGACCCGATCATTCCGATTAGTCCGCTGAAGCCGTAGAGTAGTCCACCTACTATGTCCAGCCCGGAAAAAGCCTCTGCCACCGC
Source organism: Dehalococcoidales bacterium (assembly GCA_028710655.1). The sequence goes on along the minus strand of JAQTTS010000122.1, from coordinate 4,640 downwards.
GCCGCCCAGACCCAGAGGGATGGCAAGAAGGACTATCAGTGAACCGGCGCAGATGCCGATCCCGCCGGCAATAATGGTCAGCACACCTGCCGTGGTCGGTTTCCAGGTTCTTTCCATTACCGTAGCCTCCCGATTATTGTTTGCTTTCTTGATGAATTAGCATATCCGCAGCCGGTTCTATTGTCAATACCCGGCGGGGAATTGACGTCCGGATGTCGTTTACATATTATTACGCAGGAGAGTTCTTGAATAGGTTTGACATAAAGTCGAAGGCGATTCTGCTGATCGGGCCGACCGGCTGTGGCAAAACTCCCCTCGGGGATTTGCTGGAGACGGAGGGAATAGGGGGCAGGCGGTGTCTTCACTTCGATTTCGGCAGGGAGCTGCGGGCATCCGTGGGGCGGCAGTCCGGCCTGTTGACGCAGGATGAGCGTGGGCTGGTCGGGGAGTTGCTTGAGGCCGGCGCTCTGCTGGAGGATGAGCACTTTCCCATTGCTAGGAAGCTGCTGGCCGGTTTTATCTCTGGAAGGAACGCAGATGCCGGTACGATTATCGTGCTGAACGGCCTGCCGCGGCATGTCGGACAGGCCGGGGCGATGGAGGTGGTGGTCGACATGCGGGCGCTGGTGAGCCTCGAGTGTGCTCCTCAAGTTGCTTGGGAGAGGGTGCGCACCAATAGTGGCGGCGACCGTAGTGAGCGTGCCGACGACATGCTGGAAGCAGTCGAGCGTCGGCTTGATCTATTCCGGCGTAGGACCCTGCCCATGCTGGAGTATTACGGTGCGCATGGGGTTCCTGTGCTGCGTGTGAATGTAGGTGCTAAAACAACAGCCAGTGAGATGTGCCGGGTGCTCGAGGTGCTCTGCTCCAGTGTGGTGCTTTGAATGGTTGCATTCCGTGGTTCTCTGCTATTTCTGGTGGGTATGATTGAACAATTGTCAGGATCGTTCAAGGTTGATTTAGGTACTAAACCATACACATCATAACCAGGTGTTGGCTTGTTATTTGATGGGAAGTTCATGTGTAACAGATCCCTATGAAATTCGGATAGGCTCACATATGTCATCTTTGTATCCAGATTGTAGTATCAATAATAGGTAAAAGGCTGTGAGAGATCTCACAGCCTTTTTATTTGTAATCACACGATATAAGCCTGAACGGTTTTAACCAATTGTCGCCAGTATTATCCAGCGCATGATCCTATATAGAGATCAAACCAATAATATCTCCAATAATTCTCACTTAAATTTCTAGCCATTGATATGAGCATTACCCCTTTTATTTGACTATCACACAAGGAGACCTGGAGATAACCTCTTCGTTTAGTTCAAGACCTAACCCGGGTAGGTCCGGAGTTACATACCGGCCGTTCTTCGGCTGGTAATCCTGGAGGCAGTATTCCCGGTTTGCCCGCTTCAGGGCAAAGGCATGATGTTCGTGAATCTGGAAGTTCGGGATGACTGCTTCCAGCTGCAGAGCTGCCGCGGTCGTAATAGGACTGCCGCAGGTGTGAATCTGGACGGTAATGTCATAGGTATGGGCATAATCACAGATTTTCTTACCCTCGGTGATACCACCAACTAGGCAAAGATCCGGCTGTATCATGTCCAGTACCTGCTTTTCGAAATACTGGCGGTAACCCCAGCGGGTGTAAAGGCGCTCGCCGGCGGCCATTGGTATCTTGACGTTATGGGCAACCTTAGCCTGTAGATCAACATTGCAGTAATTCACAGCTTCCTCATAGCACATGCAGTGGAATTCCTCCCAGATTCTGCCCATCTGGATGGCACTGGTGACATTAGGAAGTCCGTGTAATTCCAGCATGATATCGACATCTTCACCAACGGCTTCACGAACCGCCTTGATTCTCCGGTAGAGCATACGGATAGTATCATTGGTCAGGATTTTGTTCAGGTTGAACACAGGTTTGCCGCTCTCATCAGCCATAACAGGGTCGATTTTAACGCAATCATAACCTTCGGCTACAGCAATTCTGGCCGCTTCGGCATACTCCTCAGGTTGAGAGAGTAGCATAACCTTTTCGTAGTCCCAGCCGAATTGGATCTGGCTGGCATAAGCCCGCAGGCTTTCGTTAGTCTTGCCCCCGAGCAACTGATAAATAGGTTGATTCATGGCCTTGCCCCTGATATCCCAGCAGGCGATATCGATAGCACTCATACCGCCATAAACCACAGGGCCGCCACCCTGAGCCCAGAATGTTTTGCGGAACATATCTTCCCATATCTTTTCCGTTCTCATAGGGTCAGCGCCGATCAGGAAACTCTCGGCAAGATTCTTTACATATCCTGCACCACCCGAATGGCCGGTACCGAAAGCCAGGCCGACCTCCCCCAGTCCACTGATACCCTCATCAGTATGAATACGGATGATGACAGGATGCCAGGTAGGCCATTTTGGCTTCAGGCTGCTGTTGGTATCCCAGATCTCCACACTTGTGATTTTCAAAATACTTACTCCTGTATTACTCTTTTATTAAAATCTGTTTAACACTCATATAAATTAAGGTAATAACATCACTCTTATAGCTTGTAGCAAAACACTCCATTTTACTATCATACTATAACCTGACTCCACCCTCAGCCACAGCGATTCTGAGGGTGGAGCCTACCTAAAAATAAGACAATGGACAAGTCTAATTGGCCGATATTAATGCCCGTACCAGCGTGCTGCTTCCACTTCAGCACGGAAGTCCTTGATTATCTGAACTGCCTGGGCGCATAGAGTATTCCTCTGCGCGACGATGTCCAGATACTCCATGCCATACTGCCGTAATACCTCGATATCTTCCTCGGGAAGGTAACAGATTTCCTTGAAGGAGCCATCGGTACGGTATTTGTATTCGCCGTGGGCCCTTATCGTCTCACACCAAAGATCGAGGTGCGTCACTCCCTCTTTGATAATCTGGCGAATGTCGTCGGGCATGCTAGCCCAAACATCAGGGTTAATCAAAAATTGAGCACTACATACGTCGACAAAAGGCGGGTCCCAAAGGTAGGGAGCAACCTCGTTATTCCCAAACTGTACGATCTCGTCCGCGCCAGACCAGCCGAACCCGTCCATAGCACCGGTCTGGATGGCCAGATAGACATCTGCCGGAGGAGTAGGCATACAGGCAACACCGACCTGCTCGTAAGGGTAGGCGTGCTCAGCCAAAAGCTGTATTCTCTGTCCCTTCATATCCTCAAGAGAATAAGCCGGTTTTGAGGAACAAATCTCTATAGGGTCGTGCAACGAAGGGCCTAAATATACCAAACCCAGTTCTTCATAGGATTGGCGAAAGATGTCCATCAAGCCGCGGTGGTAGAGGAGCACTCTGAACTCTATCGCATTCTTAGTGGCGAAGGGGGCACCACATTCGATTGTCCTTGTTTCGGTAGCCGTGCCCATAAGGGGATACCACATCAACATATCAATAGTACCAGCCTGGAGAGCAGGTATTTCTTCCTCGGAGGGCATAATCTGACCGCCGGAATACCAGTCGAAGGTGAGCCGACCACCACTCATTTTGGTCATGATTTCACAACCCTGCTCAATCGTGTCCCTCTGAACAATGCTCGCACCCTGTGGTGAGATACCCCTCAAGTGCCAAGTCTGTCCTTCGATACCCGGTTCAGGCGTTGGTGTTGGTGTTGGCGTCGGCGTCGGTTCAGGTGTTGGTTCAGGTGTTGGTGTCGGTGTTGTCTTTGTGCAGCCGCTTATCATCGGTATGCTGACTGCCAGTACCGCTACCAGGCTAACACCGGCGATTAACTTTAGTAGTACTTTTCTATTCACATTAAGACTCCTTCGCAATTTACTTCCTAAAGCGTGGCTTAACTGCTTTCAACTTAACATTCTATCACCTCTAATTTCAATTGTCTGTTAATTTAAACGAACATCTGTTACGGTTGCTGAGTGTATGGTCTACACTAGCAACCGTAACATAAGTAAGGAAACTCTCCTTGAGAGCATTATCCGTTTCATTAATATACTTCAGCAATCCGCTAAACTAACTCGATACGTAAACGCATTCCTGAGATCAGGAATATATGACATACTCTGCTTAAGCCCTTTAAAAGTGCGAAATCCCTACGTATAGCTGCAATATGCAATTAATACTATACTGTTTATTCTAGAAACTAATGCTTTAAAAATCATCCAGAGGATTACGTATTGGCACGGAGATTATTGATGGTTTTTTTGGGCAAAAGAGATTATGACAATAGTGATAATTGTCTATTATGGCAAATAGAATTCATCGGTGACGCCATAGAAGCATGCTTCATGTCTATTCTATTTCATGTATATTGTTATTGAATATTTGGAAGTTCTGGTTTATAGTGAGGATGTTGGAAGCGGGATGGTTTTACCAGTCATATTTCAGACACTACTTTAAGTGTATTCTCTACGGAATATCATTATGAAAAAGATTAGGGTCATGATAGCTGATGACCACCGTCTGTTTAGCGAGGGGATGCGACAACTCATTAACACTGAGGTAGATATGGAGTGTATAGCCTCAGCTAAAGACGGGGAAGAAGCTATTGAGATGGCTGGTAATATTAATCCTGACGTTGTTTTGCTTGACATCGCAATGCCTAAAAAAAATGGGATTGAAGCTGCCAAAGAGATATCAAAGA